>JADFHV010000128.1 GCA_022566975.1 Chloroflexota bacterium | reverse complement strand
AGCCAGCGGGCTTGACTCCATGATCGTCGGAGAGTCCCAGATCCTTGGCCAGGTCCGGGACGCCCTGAGCGTGGCGTCGGAGTCTCAGTCCCTACAGGTCCCGCAGGTCGGCCTCTTTCATGCCGCCGTTCGCACGGGGCGCCGGGTCCGCGAGGAGACCGACGTCGGCCGAAACGCCCTGTCCATCAGCTACGCCGGTGTAAAGCTGGCCCAGCAGGTCCTGGGCACTCTCCAGGGGCAGCGGGTGCTTCTTATAGGCGCCGGAGAGGCCGGCCGGCTGGTCGCCAACGCGCTACGGACCGCCGGTGTGGGCGAGCTGATGATCGCCAACCGGACCATGGCCCGGGCGGATGAGTTGGCCCGGGGTCTGGGTGGTCGGGTGGTGCCCTTCGAGGACATAGAGGACGCTCTCTCCGGGGCGGACATTGTTGTCGCAGCCACCGACTCTCCCGACTACATCGTTACCCTGAGCATGGTCACAGCGGTCGTCGGCCGGCGGCGCACAGGTCCCCTTTTCTTTTTCGACCTCGCGGTGCCCAGGGACGTGGACCCGGAGGTTGCCTCCTTGGATGGTGTGAGGCTCTACAACATCGACGACCTGTCATCGATAGCCGAGGAAAACCTCGCCTCGCGTAGGCGTGCCGCGGTCGAAGCGGAGTCGATCGTCGAGCAGGAGCTGACACGCTTCATGAGGTGGTGGGAGTCCCTGGAGGGAATCGACCTTATCAAGGGGCTCCGCACCCAGGCCGAGGCTATCCGGGAGAGAGAGTTGGAGCGCGCCATGCGCAGGATGCCGGACCTCGCGAGCGAGCACCGGCAAGTGGTAGAGGCACTGACCAAGTCCATCGTCAACAGGCTTCTGCACGAGCGGACCAAATCCCTCCGACAGGGGCGCGGGGAGGATGGACCCGATGAGGAGCGGGACTTATTCCGGCTCTGGACGCAACCTTAGGACTTAGATGGGAACCGACCGTGTCCGGCACCTGAGCGGCTGAGCCGGGGCGAATATCTCTTCGCCAGCCGGCTCATGGGAGAAGGACTTTGGCCGAATACACTAAAGGCGAATCGCGGGAGTGGGCCCAAGAGACTCTGCGTGGACAGTGGACTACGCTCATGACCCCGTTCACCCCCGACGATGAGATCGACGAACAGGGTCTGAGGGAGAACATTCGGCGAGTCCGTTCCCTTGGCACGCGCGGCGGGGGCTGTACCTGGGGTATGGGTGAGTTCTGGAGCCTGACACACGAGGAGCGGACGCGCGTCTACGACATCGTCAGCGACGAGGCTGCCGGAGAATGGCCGATTGGGGCCCACGTGACACACACCTCCGCCAGAGACATGCTCTCCCTCGCTCAACACGCGGAGGGGGTCGGGTTCGATCTGCTCATTGTGGCCCCGCCCTACATGGTGACCAAGACGGAGCAGCAGGTGATCGATTGGGTGAGGCTGCTGGCGGACAACACCGGCCTGGCCATCATGTTCTACAACTCACCCCAGTTCGGGATGGTGATGAGCGCCCAGGGGCTCGAACGCATATGCGGGATCGAGAACGTGGTAGGCGTCAAAGAGGCGAGCTTCAACCAGGAGCTTTCCGTCGAGACGCACCTCCTGATCGGTCAGGAATCGATAATAAGCACCCCCGACGAGTGGGTCCTGTTCAAGGGCAGGGAGCTCGGCTTCGAGCAGCAGGTGATGTTCGCCAACACGTCAGACTGGCGTTTCGACACGCCGGGCCACAACTACTACGTGCAGTTCATAGACAAGGCGATGAGCGGCGATCTGGATGAGGAGTTCTACGACGCCCACATACGTCCCATCAAGCAGGTCTCTGACCGGTGGTGGGGAAGGACTGTTCAGAAGTTCAATGGCGCCCTGCCGGTGCCAATGTGCAAGTACTGGGGCGAGCTCATGGGAATGGCGCACGGGCACGTCAGGCCGCCCCTGGTCGACCTTTCTGAAGAGGAGAAGGCAGAGCTCCGACGGGATATAGAAGCCGTGCAGCCCCTCGCCGGACGAGCCTCGCCAGTACACGGAGGTGGTCAGACCGAATGATCCTCATGGTAAGCGTCCAGAACCTCATCGAAGCCCTCGAGGCACTCCAGGGTGGGGCCGACATTGTGGACGTCAAGAATCTCCAGGAGGCGCTGGTAGGGTCCGCGCACCCTCGGGTGGTCAAGGACGTCCGCGAGGCCGTGCCGCTCGAGAACCACGTCAGCGTCACACTGGGCGTCGTCCCGAATCAGGTGGGTACCGTCGCCATGGCCGCCTACACGGCGGGTGTGCTGAAAGCCACGTCCGTCAAGGTCGGCTTCATGAAGACGGAGTACGAGGCGGCGGTGGAGATCCTGCTGGCGTCCAGAGATGCCCTTGAGGGTTTCGACACCAAGCTCATAGGCTCGCTCTTCGCTGACAACCCGCTGTACGACGGCCTCGACCCACACCTTATGGTCCGGCTGGCCAAGGAAGGCCTGTGCGACGGATTCCTGATCGATACCCTCACCAAGGACGGCCGGAACCTCTTCGACTTCCTCGCAGAAGAAGAGCTCCGGGACATGGTGCTCGAGGGCAAAGAGCTGGGTATGAGCACGGCCCTCTCAGGCCACCTTCGCATTCAAGACCTGGATGAGCTGGCAAGGATCAACCCGGACATCGTTGGGGTGCGGGGCGCCGTCTGCCAGAAGGGCGACCGCCAGACCGGCGTACATCGCGAGGCCGTGGCGGAGTTCAAACGGCAGCTTGGGCGGCGCGAGAGCGGCGAGATCGACGTCTACGATGGGGTGAGCGCCCTGTCCTCCGACGGCAACGGAACGGGCGCCTCGGGGAACGGCTGGATCGTCATCGATGGCACCGGCAAGACCTGCGCCGGGATCATAGCGGCGCTCAGCGAGCAGATGGGCCGTGACCGCGAATCCTTCGTCGAGGTCGTCATCCCAGACGTCCTCAACACCTACGACATCATCGTCTGGGCCGAGAAGGGCCGGCACAGCATCCTGACCCAGAGAAAAGACTCCGAAGGGTCCGTCAGGATGCTGATCAAGCCGTGAGAGCCCGGCCCGAAGCTAGTCATCGGGTAGAACTCTCCTTCTAGCTCCCCGGAGTCGGCTCCGCCGTCGCCAGGGGCCTGGTCGATGCCCCGAGACTACCGGTTGCGGGTGATATGACCCCATGTTACGATGAACCTGAATTCCATTTTATCAGGTAACGCCCCTCTTGGACGACACCCAGCAGATCGTAGCCATAGCCCGGGACATCGTGTTCCTGGTCCTGGTGCTAGTGGTCCTCCTGGTGGTGCTTGCGCTGTACCGAAAGTTGTCTGGCGTCCTTAGCTCGGTCAAGCGGACCGTGGAGGACACCGAGGACATCATCTCAACGGTGTCCAGCAGGCTCGTGGGACCGGCGGCGGCCGGGTCTCGAGTAGCCTTTGGGGCGGGGAAGTTTGCCTCCTTCCTGTTCGGTCTGGGCAGAAGACGCAGGGAGAAGGACAGAGACGGAAGAGAGAGGGACCGGAAAGAGAGCAGAGACGGAGGGCGTAACGATGGCGGATAATAACAGCGGAAACTCGTTTGCCTTAGGGTTCTTGGTTGGGGGCATCCTGGGGGCGGTGGTGGGTATCCTCATCGCGCCCAAAGCGGGTTCTGAGACCCGTGCTGAGCTAGCTGAACGGAGCGAGATCTGGCGGTCCCGGGCCGAGGAGATGGCCGCTGCGGTCCGCGAGCGGGTGGGACCCGCCGTCGAAGGCCTGCGCGAGCGCATGGCCCCGGCAGTCGAAGGCGTCCGTGAGCGAGTAGCCCCGGCCGTCGAGGTTGTACGCGAGCGCGTGGGCCCAGCCGTGGAGGGAGTGCGAGGGCGTGTCGGTCCGGTAGTGGAACAGGTGAGCGCTCGCATCGGGCGCTCGGGCCAACCCACCGTATCGACCGACGGTGAAGAAGCAGCGCCTTCGCAGGATGAAAACGGGGCGAAGCCGGAGGCGTCGGAGGAGAAGGCATAGCGCCAGGGTCAGCGAGGCGCCCGGCCGGATTGTCTCCGATAGGTCTTTTGCGGGGACATCGCTTAGCGATGTCCCCGCTTCGTCTAGACAGCCGACGAGACGTGCATCGGGTACGAGCCCAGGACCTTGAACAGAGACACCTGCGATTCGACACGATCGAGGGCCTGCTTGACCACGCTGTCTTCGCGATGGCCTTCCATATCGACAAGGAAGATGTAGCGCCCCAGGCTCCTCCTGGTGGGCCTTGACTCTATCTTCGTCAGGTTGATGTTTCTGGTGGCCAGCTCCCCTAAAACACTGTACAGAATCCCGGCGGCATCGGCGTCGAAATCGAAGCAGATGGAGGTCTTGTCCGCCCCTGTAGGCGGGTGGTCCGTGGGAGCCAGGACCACGAACCTCGTCTGGTTGTTGGGATCGTCCTGGACTCCCCTGCCAAGGACCTCGGCGCCGTAGAGAGTCGCGCAGCGCTCGTTCGCTATCGCCGCCGCCACCAAATCGGACCTCTGCATCTGCTCGACCGCCGCGGACGTGCTCAGCGATGCCACAAGCTGTGCATCGGGGAATGACTCGGCCAGGAAAGCCCTGCATTGGGCAAGGGCCTGGGGATGGGAATAGATGACCTCAATCCGCCGGCGCTCGGTGCCTTTTCTGGCCAACAGACAGTGCTCGATCTCCAGTACGCGCTCGTGGCGAATCATCACATCGGTCTCGTGGATCAGGAGGTCAACGGTGGAGGTGACCGATCCCTCAAGGCTATTCTCGATGGCGACCAAACCCTCGTCCGCGTCCCCGGACCTGACGGCCGCCACCACGGCGGACTCGGACGCAAAGGGTAGGAACTCAGCCGAGGAGTCGTAGTTCAGGGCGGCCTGCTCCGTGTATGAGCCCGCCGGTCCCAGGTACGCGAGGCGCCTGGTCATCCAGCCCTTCCCACTTCCTCGACGGCGATACTGCTCAACTCCTCTTGAATCCTCCCTACGATCTGGGCGGTGGCATCGATGGTGACATCGATGCCCAGCATCTCGAACAGGCGCTGGTGGTCGGGCAGGTTGGCGAGCGTGATGGTCCGTGATGCGCCGAACCGGTGCTTGGCCAGTTGGCAAGCGACCAGGTTCTCGTCGTCTCTGCCAGTGGCCGCGACGAAAACGTCGGCCCTGTTTGTCCCGGCACGCGCCAGGATTTCCTCCTCGGTGCCGTCCCCGGTCACCGCGATGCTTCCCAGCTCTTCCTCGAGGATCGCGCACCTGGTGGCGTCCTTGTCGATTACGGCCACCTCGTGGTCGGCTGTGACAAGCCACCGTGCGAGTGATCGTCCGACTCTGCCGGCCCCGACTACCACCACGTACATGCTACTGGTTCCCGGTGGCCTCCAGAATCATTTCGGTGACGAGCCCGGTCGCGCTGATGGTGACCAGACCGAGCTGACTATACATCTCGTTGCGGACAGGGTCGTTCATTCGGCAGATTACCGTCGGCACCAGCAGGAGGTGCTTGGCCATCTGGGCGCCCAGTGCGTTGATGGAGTCTTTGCCCGACACGGCGATGAACAGGTCGGCGTCTTGGGTGGACGCCCTCCTCAAGTCCGCCTCATATGTGCCGTCTCCGACGATAGGCACCACCTGTCCGTCCTCTACGGCGCCGGAGGGGAGCCTGTCGAAGGAGGCGATGTCCGGGTCCAGGACGCGAAGGGTGTAGCCTCTCTCAAAGAGGGCCGCCGCGATGGAGGCACCCACGCGACCGCACCCCATGATCACCGCACTCCGGGAGCTGGCGTCAGGTCGGATCAGAGGCGGAAGCATCTCATCCCCAGAACGAAACGGCGCGATGCCGAACTCGAAGTGCGCTACACGCGGGCCGCTATCCATTTCGTGCAATTTCAAAACGAGCGCGACCCCTTCACGAAAAAGGAGCAGGGCTTGCTGGCGATGAGCGTCTTACAATTCTTCATCGACCGGGTGCCGCCCAACCACGCGGCGTTCCAAATCAAGCAGCAAGAAATACAGGACAAGCTCGACGACATCCGGGATTGGGTGTGGAGAAATTGAGTGTTATGGTGTTTGGGTTTGTGTTTTTTAACTTAATCACTGCTTTTACGCAAAAGGCTTTAGATACGGGATGCTGGATACCGGATGGTTGCCCCATACGTATCAAGTTAAGCAGCGACTTCGGCTGCCGGGAAGGTGCCGCTTCGTGTTTGCCGTCAAGACCGTCGCTCAAGCGACGACGACAAGCCCGTTGGTAGTCGCCGTTTCAGCGGCCTGCTGCGCCTAAACTTGATACCCATGGGGATACAGGATTCTGGATACAGGATTCTGGATTCTGGATACGGAATCAATAGTGATTCTCTCACATCCTGCAT
>JADFHV010000127.1 GCA_022566975.1 Chloroflexota bacterium | reverse complement strand
TTCGACGCGGCCGGCGAGGCGCTTGGTTATGTTTCCCAGGAGCAGGCCGTCGTCGTGGCTATGCAGGCGGCCAGGGACGAGCCTGGGGAGTACGGGCCGCGTTTCGCAAGCGTGCGAATGGTCTTCGACGCGATGGAGCAGGAGGAGGGCGAAGACTACTATATTGTCACCATGTCCTTCCGTCCCACGGGGGACTTTGAAGGTCGGCCAGGACAAGAGCAGTTTTTCATCGAGAAGGAAGGGCGCGTCGCCTACCGGCAGGTCCGTGCCCTTCCGAGGGCACGAGCGTTTCCTATCGTCCCGGTAGCTATCGGGGTAACGGTGGTGGCCGTAGTGGCAGTGGTCGCGGTGGTGGTGTTGAGTGGTGGAGAGGAAGCAGACGAAGCGCAGGTCTCTTCGCCAGCCGCCGAGGCGGTAATTTCTACCCCAACCTCTACGGCTCCTGCGGCCGCGCCCGGCCTGGTCAGCACCACTGAACAAGCCACTGCCGCTGGCCTAGCCACCACCATTGGCCAAGTCAGCACCATTGAAGTAGCCACCACCACCGTAGTGCAGGCGACGGTCGAAGCGGGGAAGCCTGCGGGGATCGTGGCCTGGTGGCCGGGGGACGGCACCGCCGAGGACGTCGCGGGGGGCAACCGCGGCACTCTTCGGAACGGGGCAACATTCGCTCCGGGTGTGGTTGGACAAGGGTTTGCCTTCGACGGCGTGGATGACTACGTGCAGGTACGCGATAACGCCAGCCTCAACATTTCGGGGGATCAGGTCACGGTCGCACTTTGGGCGCGGCGGACCGCGTTTGGCAGGACTCCCGAGGACTTTCGTATCATGGTTGTTAAGGTCTCGACCTCTGCTGGCACCGCCGAACTGCATGCAGCCTATCTACTTGGCTTCGATGATATGGACCGTATAGTAGCAGGGTTTGACGGCGTCGGTCTCAGTGACGTTTTTGTAATCGGTCCGACTGTGATGGACTCTGATTTTCATTACTACTCCTACGTACGCAGCGGCAATTCTCACGTGTTATTCATGGACGGGTTCGCGGTCGCAAGCGAAGACTTTACCGGCGGTCCAGGGGATATGTCTGGCTCCGACCTATTCATCGGAGGCGTTGGGCCCCTTGTTGGAGGGGATTCGGGCCAGCACTTCGGCGGAATAATAGACGAGCTTAAGATTTACAATCGTGCTCTGAACTACGGCGACATCAACGAGATGTACGAGGCGGAAAGAGGCGAGTCCGGCGCCAGGACCTCGGAGAAGGAATCGGTCCAGACGGCCATCGACACCTTCATCGCCGAGAACTCACTATCTGCGCTGCCGAGTGGTGACGTGCCGTCCAACGTGACGAACGTCTTCACTGGCGGTGCGGGTACTCTGGATCTGACCAACGCCCTGAGGAAAGCCATCACCACCTATTACTACTGCTGGGACTCTACCGGCAAGGTAACCAAACAGGAAGTGACCTCGGGTGCTTCATGTTAGGCTGAAGGGGGGCTGTGATGTGGTCGCACGGGCGAACGTCCTCCCGCAGCCGCCGCATTTGATCGGCTCGGTCCCCGCCGGCGCACGACCCCGATGACCGCAGCTCGGGCACTTGAACTTTCCCGGGCTCTTTTTCGGTCGACTCAGCGCAGTGTTCTCCCACCAGGCGCGGATACGGTCGCGGGCCTCCTCGTTCCTGGGCTCCACCAACTCGGCGTATGAAGAGGGCCTTACCTTTCTCCGGCGCACCAGAAGCCGGACCCGGCCCGCCTGTGCAGCCATTATCGGGGTCAGGGCCAGTGGTGCCACCATGGGGGTCAGCATTGTCCAGAACAGGTCCGCCGCGACCACATCCCGGGCTAACGCTACACCCCAGAGGCCGTCCAGCGTACCGGCCACCACCAGCCCGCTCAGGCCCCGGGCCAGGGTCTTACCACCGCCCTCCCCTGAAATACTCAGGAGGTACACCGCCGCCAGTAACAGGAGCCCGGCCGCGCTTACGATGGTCCAGCCCGTAATGGTCGGCTGGAGTGTCGCTATGGGGGTGGTGAAGGGTACGTCGACCGACAGCGCCTCCTGAGGTGCAAGAAATGCAGCGGCCCTATGTGGGTCCACCAGAACGTCAAAGGACGGGCCCGGATATATTGCCGGGAACGCGTCAAAGGCGCAGGGTGCACGAACCGCGGCACGTTCCTGGATGTCTACGAGGGCCAGGTTCTAGAGTATCTTCGTTGATTCGTGATACCCACTGACTACCAGGAACGTATTGTGGCGTTGTACCGGCACGTCCAGGAAGCCGAAGGCGACCCAGAACCTAACCGCAGGGAACTGGAGGGGAGACTCGAACCGGTTCGGAAGCTCTACGAATGGGGAGATAAGCCTGAGGGAGAGTATCTAGCCGAGAGGGATGCCATATCTGAGGAATTGGCGAGGCTGTTCCCTCGGGAAGAGCGCCCAGATATCCTCGCCAAGTTGAGTGGATTCCTGGAGAATGTCTCATCGGCATGGGAGGAAGCTACGTCGGAACAGCGGGACCGCTTAGCCAGGGCGCTGTTCGACCTGGTCTGGGTAAGGAACGAGAGGGTAGTGGCGGTGAGGCCGCGGCCCGAGTTGAGGCCGTTCGTCCAAATCTCCGAAGAGTGTCAAGACGGAAGTCTGTCTGGCGACCCCGACCGGATTCGAACCGGCGATCTTCGGCTTGACAGGCCGATATGTTAAACCGCTACACCACGGGGCCGCGCTGAAAGACAGAGGGACGACCTACGGTTCGATTCTATCCGGGAGGAGGGCGTGCGGTCAACGTGCGCCGGCCTTCAGGCACGCCGACGATGCGCTGTCCCGTCGACGACTAGAGCGCCTGGACCGTCATCCCTGCGGCTCAATTCCGCCCGCGGCCAGGGCCTCGTCCAGTTTGGCGGTGCTGTAGCCGACAACCCTCTTTTCCCCGATGACGGTGACAGGCGTGGTGCGGAATCCCATGCCCACCAGGTTCTTCAGCGCCTCGCGGTCCAGGGATACGTTACGCTCCGTGAAGGGGACGCCCTTTCGTGAAAGATACACTTTCACCATATGGCACGGACCTCAGCCGGCCGATGTATATACCTGTACGTCCGTCTCCAAAGTGGACTCCCCTTCCCAGCCTCGCTACGACTCCTTCGAGTCTCCTTCTCCGCTCTCCTGTTTGCGTCTGACGTTGAACTCGCGCTTGCCGCCTGTTTTCTCAAACAGCTCTTGCCCCACAGGTACCGCCTCGTCTATCGTCTGGTTGAACTCCTCTCCAGCCTCATACTTGCGAAGAAACTCTTCGCTCACGAAGAACATTCATATACAGAAGCCGTCGCGCTCGATGTCCTCGTGATGCCGCTCGCACGGGCATATCTTCTTGCGATCCTCGACGGGATCGCCGCTCAGAGGCATTCAGGGACAGTAGCGGTACCCGTGATTCTGCTCATTCTCGCCCAGGCCCTCCTGGACCAAGCGGACCACCTCCGGTTCCGGGAAGAACTCGTACGGCCCGCGCTCCACGTAGCGCTCGGAAAACTTGACGGCGCGCTTCAGCGCCTCTTCCTCGGTAAGCTCCCGCGGCATCGGACTCCTTCGTATTCTACTGCCGGCCGAGCGCCGGCCCCAGTCGCATCTTCGTATGCACTTCGCACGGCATGTTATGGAAGGCCCGCGCCTGACCCTGGAGCCTGTCCACCAGGGAAGGCAGCGCTCGGCGCACCTGGTCTATCGTCTTGTCCTGTGCTACCTCTACACTCAAGAGCGCGCTTGTCCCGCAGTCGCACCGAGCCGAGAAGAAGACCTTATGAAAACCGGGATTCGCCGACAGGTCCATCTTGAATCCCGACAGCGGCACGAGCCCCGCCTCGGCGGGTATGGCGTTGACTATCAGCTCGCGAAGCCGCTGCTCCCCGATCGCCTCCGTACCCTCGGAGGCCTGATTGTGGCCGGCCTGCTCGATTTCCGCGTTCTGCACTCGTGGCACCATCTTCACTCCGCCGGCGGACAGGTGGTGGGCGGTAATGGATTTGAACCAATGACCTCTGCGATGTCAACGCAGCGCTCTAAACCACTGAGCTAACCGCCCTCGCGCCAGCCCCCAGGTCCATGGAATCAAGTGTAGCAACGGGCCACGAGCCGGGTCAATAGAAGCGCGCCTACAGCGGTGGGGCAACCACGGCTACGCACCGAAGACCCGTAGAAGTCGGAGGGCGCCTCGCGCTCAGATCGCGGGAGCCTCCTCCATGGTCTCAGCTGCCGCCTTCGCCTTATGGACCTGCCCGGCCTCCTCGACGACTAGCTCCTCTCTGACAGGTCTCTCCATCCCGAACATCGCACCCTCTTCAGGCAGGCCCGGCATTATGTCTACCGGCTCCTCCTGAAGCTCGTCCAACCCGAGCCGCTTCCGTCCCTCCTCTGAGAGGTCGAGTCTGGCCGGGATCAGCCTGCCGATGATGACGTTCTCCTTGAGCCCGCGCAGATAGTCTACGTCGCCATTGACCGCCGACTCCGTCAAGACGCGGGTGGTCTCCTGGAATGAGGCGGCGGCCAGGACGCTGTCCATGTTGAGGGAGGCCTTGGTGATGCCCAGCATCACGGGGCTGGCCGTTGCCGGCTCGCCGCCCTCGGCGAGAATGCCGGCGTTGGTCTCCTCATACTGCTGGCGGTCCATCAGCTCGCCGGGCAGCAGTTCCGTGTCGCCCGGGGAGTCTATGCGGACCTTGCGCAGCATCTGGGAGATGATGACCTCGATGTGCTTGTCGTGAATGGTCACGCCCTGAGAGCGATAGACCTTCTGGACCTCCTCTATCAGATACTTCTGGACCGCGTCGCGTCCCTGTATCCGCAGGATCTGCAGTGGGCTCTTCGGGCCGGCGGTCATGGCCTCCCCGGCAACTACGGCGTCCCCAGACCGGACGATGATGTGGGCGGCGGCAGGGATAACGTACTCCCGCTGGTCCTCGTCGGTCCACCCAATCGTTACCCTGTCACCATCGACGTGGGCGGTGCCCGAGACCCTGGCGATCACGTCGGCCGGCTGCAGTGCCTGCTCGCCGTCCCCGTCGGAGGCCTCCTCTGACGTTTCTGGAGCCACAGCCAGCGGCGTCCCTATGGCAACGAGGTCGCCATCGGCCACCTCGAGCTTATAGTCCGCAGGGAGCTGGTACTCATCGCTGTAGTCCTCAACGCTGGCCACCTTTATGGTGCGGCCGTCGGAGACCTCTGAGATATCTACCCCGCCGTCGATCTCCGACAGGACCGCCTCCCCCTTGGGCGACCTGGCTTCGAAAAGCTCTTCGACGCGGGGTAGGCCGCTGGTGATGTCCACAGCGGCGATGCCCCCGGTGTGGAAGGTCCGCATCGTAAGCTGCGTTCCCGGCTCCCCGATGCTCTGCGCGGCAATGATTCCCACCGCCTCGCCCAGCAGGACAGGCGTCATGGTAGCCAGGGAGATGCCGTAGCACATCCGGCACACGCCGCGTCGCGCCTCGCACACCAGCGGCGACCGGACCAGCACCCTGGTCACGTCGGAGGCCCTCAGCTTTTGATAGACTTCCTCGTTGATCTCCTCGTTGCGGTCGACGATGATCTCGCCTGTAGCCGGGTCGGCCACGGGCGCGGCCATCCGACGGCTCTTGATGCGCTCGTCGAAGGGGCTCATCAGCGTGTCTTCGGGTCCATCCTCTATCCAGATCCCTGTCGTTGTCTCACAGTCCTCGGTCAGAACGATGACCTCCTGGGCCACGTCTATGAGACGCCTGGTCAGGTAGCCGCTGTCCGCGGTCCGAAGAGCGGTATCGGCCAGGCCCTTGCGCGCGCCGTGGGTCGAGATGAAGTACTCGAGGACGGTGAGTCCCTCTCGGAAGTTGGACTTGATGGGGCGGCCGATGATGCGGCCCTTGGGGTCCGACATCAGACCGCGCATACCTGCCATCTGCTTGATCTGAGCGATGTTTCCTTTGGCCCCAGACGTGGCCATCAAGTAGATCCCACCGTAGTTCCGAAGGTTGCGCTCTATGATGGCGGTAAGGTTATCGTTGGCCTCCGTCCATATCTGAATAACATTCGTGTAGCGCTCGTCCTCGGTGATAAGGCCGTCGAGGTACTGCTGGTCCAGGAGGTCGACCTTGCGCTCCGCCTCGGCGACGATCGATCCCTTTTCCGGTGAGACCTCTATGTCGTTGATGGCGAGGGTGATTCCGGCTTTGGACGCGTAGTGGAAGCCAAGCTCCATGATGGCGTCCAGCATGTCCGCCGTCTTCTCGTTGCCCAACTGACGGTGGCAGGTGGCCGTGAGATCCTTCAGCGCCGACTTGTCCATCTCCTGGTTGAGGAACCTCAGCTCGGGCGGGATTACGTCGTTGAAGATGATCCGCCCGACGCTGGTGTCCAGCCAACCGTCGCTCACACCGTT
>JADFHV010000126.1 GCA_022566975.1 Chloroflexota bacterium | reverse complement strand
GGGGCTATGGTAGCATGAGCACACCACCCTTAGCGAGGCTCTGCGTCCCATGTCCACGCTCTTGCCTTCCATCCGACACAGGGTCGCCGGCTGGCGCCCCATCCTCGTCATGGCCGCAACCGTTCTTGGCCTCGTCGCCCTGGCCGCCTGCGGCTCCGGCTCAGAGTCCGGACGGATCTTCTTCACCTCGTACTTTGACGGCTACATCGAGATCTACTCCGTCTCGGCCACCGGCAAGGACGAGACCAATGTCACCAACAGCCCGGACAACGAGTTCTCTCCCGTGGTGTCTCCCGACGGCAAGCTGGTGGCCTTCCGCGCCGGGTCCGGCTCCGACGTCTCTATACAGATCATGCGGCATGACGGCACCTCCAGAACTGCGGTCACACAGGAGTCAGGACGTCACGGAAGCCAGCGATGGTCACCCGAGGGCGACCGTTTAGCGTACATCGCTCAAAGGGACAACGGTGCCCAGGTCTTCATCTCGGCGGCTGATGGCACAGGGTCCATGCTCCTCACGTCGATTCCCGGCGACGAGGTCGGCGACTGGTCCCGCGACGGAAAGACGGTGGTCTTCGCCGTGACCAACGGCGGAGCGCCGGGCATCTACACCAGGAACCCGGACGGCGTCAACCAGTTCAGGCTCACGGAGACGACCGACTACAGCCCCATCTGGTCCCCGGACTCCGAGAGGATCGCTTTCCTCTCCAGGCGCGACGGCAACCCCGATGTGTACGTAATGAACGAGGATGGTACCAACCAACGGAACCTGACCCAGTCCGAGGCCGACGAGTACCACATCTCATGGTCACCGGATGGCAAGCAGCTGCTCTTCGTCTCCGAGCGTGACGGCAATCCGGAAATATACGTCGTGGACGTCAGCGGCGCCCACCTGACGCGACTGACCACCAACGACGCGAGAGACGACCAGCCGGTCTGGTCGCCCGCTGGAAGGCACATCGCCTTCGTGTCGTACCTTGACGGCGACGCGGAGATCTTCCTGATGGACACCGACGGCGGCAACCAGACCCGCATCACCAACAACGACGCCGAAGACACCGACCCCTCCTGGTAGGTAGGACCCCGGACAGACCCCGGTTTTCAGTCCGTGGCCACGCCGAGCCACTCCAAGGCACTGAGGCGTCCGGCCTTCTATTCCTTGTTGAGGCGTTTTCTCCGCTGATATAATGGAGCGCGACTCATCCGCGTACGCCGCGGAGCGCACCGAGAACCGCCAATGCCTCCCCAGAGGGACCTCACTTCCACTGTAACCGACGCCTCCTCGAAGCGAGGGCGTGCCCCCTATCGGCGGATTGTAGTGAAGGCCGGGACCAGTCTCTTGACGCGCGATGGCGGCAGGCTCGACCAGGAGATGATGGCAGGCCTGGTGGACCAGATCGCCCGGCTCCATACGGAGGGTGCCGACACCATACTCGTTACGTCAGGTGCCGTCGCGGCCGGCCGCCACGTGCTTGACGCCGCGCAGCATGGGAAAGATCTACCGTTCCGGCAGGTGCTGGCAGCCGTCGGGCAGAGCCATCTGATGCACGCCTATGAGCAGCTCTTTAGTGCTCGCGAGATCGTCGTGGCCCAGGCCCTGCTCTCCCGGAGCGACCTGAGCGACCGGCTGGGATACCTGAACATCCGCAACACGCTGCTGGGGCTGCTGGAGCGCAGGGTGGTGCCCATCGTCAACGAGAACGACGTTGTGGCGGTAGACGAGCTGGCCGGCGACGCGTTCGGAGACAACGACACGCTGTCGGCGATGGTAGCCAATCTGGTGGACGCCGACCTGCTGGTCATGCTGGGGCAGGTGCAAGGGCTGTTTACCGCAGACCCCAACGTGGACCGTGAAGCGCAGCTCGTACCGACGGTCGAGAGCCTGAGCGAGGAGATCGAGACGATGGGCGGGCCGTCCTGGGAGGGCGCGGGGCGCGGGGGGATGACGACCAAGCTGGACGCCGCCCGTCTGGCGACGGCCTCCGGAGTCGATACGGTGATCGCCAGCGGCCATGAGCCCGAGGTGCTAATGCGCCTTGTAGACGGAGAGGCCGTAGGGACCGCGTTTCCAGCCACCCGTACCAAGATGGAGAGCCGGAAGCGCTGGATGCTCGCCGGGGTCTCCACTAGGGGGGAGATCGTCGTGGACGGCGGCGCGGTCAAGGCCGTGACCCGCCAGAATCGAAGCCTGCTTCCGGCCGGGGTGACCGATGTGCTGGGCTCCTTCCACCGAGGCGACATCGTCTCCATCCTCGAGCCGGCCAGGGCCCAGATAGCGTGTGGGATCGCCAACTACAGCTCGGAGGAGCTGACCCGGATAAGGGGCCTGCACTCCGACCGCATAGCGGACATCCTTGGGCACCAGTACGGCGACGAGGTAGTGCACCGTAACAACATGGTGGTCCTGTAGCACCTCAGAGAATGACAGACACGTTTCCTGGTAGGGGCCGTTCGTGAACTGCCCGCGCACGGCGCGATTCCCGACACCGAAAGGACTTCTAGTGTCCTGGTCCAGAATCCCGACTGGTCGGGACTCTGGGCGGGGTCTGGGGTGAAACCCCAGATTCCTTCATGGGGGGGTGGGTGGGGAAGAGAGCCCTGAGTCCAGGTTCAGCTCTAAACATGTCGCCGCATGAGACATGCATCCAACTTTCAAGACGGACACTGGAGGCCGACCTGAGATGCAGACTACAGTAGACGAGCTGGAAGCCAAGGGCAGCGTGGCAAAGGCGGCGGCGCGACGGCTGGCCAAGCTCCCCAGCTCAGTTAAAGACCAGGCGCTGACAAACATCGCCGACGGCCTGGAGTCGCGCCGGGAGGAGATACTGGCCGCCAACGAGAGGGACTGCGAGGCCGGGCGGCGCGATGGACTGACCGACTCGCTGTTGGACCGGCTGCTGCTAAGCCCTGACCGCCTCCAGAGCATGGCGGATGACGTCATGAGGGTCGTCGCGCTGCCCGACCCGGTGGGCGAGACCTTCGACGCACGCACCATGCCCAACGGACTCCAGATCGGCAGAAGGCGGGTGCCCCTGGGGGTCATAGGCGCCATCTACGAGAGCCGGCCCAACATCACGGTGGACTTCGCGGCGCTGTGCGTCAAGTCGGGCAACGCCGTGATCCTGCGGGGCGGCAAGGAGGCCGTCCACTCCAACACGGCCCTCGCGGCGATGATCAGAGAGGCCATAGCGCTGGCCGGCGTGCCGGACGAGGCAGTGCAGTTCATCGAGTCCACCGACCGGGAGCTGGTGGGCCGCATGCTCAGCATGAAAGAGGTGATAGACCTCATCATCCCCCGTGGCGGCCAGGAGCTGATCCGCCGTGTGGCCGAGGAGGCGGAGATGCCGGCCGTCACCGGGGGCATCGGCGTCTGTCACACCTACGTGGACAGGGCTGCGGACATAGATATGGCTGTCCGGATCGTCGACAACGCCAAGGTGCAGAGGCCCTCGGTCTGCAACGCCCTGGACACCCTGATCGTGCACTCCGACATCGCACCAAGCTACCTCTCGCGAATGGCCGATCTCTGGACCGAGACGGGCGTTGAGATGCGCTGCGACCTTCGCGCCGCCAGCCTGTTGGGTCCCCGCGACGGCCTGAGGATCGTGCCCGCTCAAGACGAGGACTGGGGCACCGAGTTCCTGTCGCTGACCGCGGCGGTCAAGATCGTGGACTCGCTGGACGAAGCCATCGAGCATATCGAGACCTACGGCTCCGGCCATTCGGAGGCCATCGTCACGGAGGACTACTCGGCCGCCATGCGCTTCGTGGACGAGGTAGACGCCAGCGCCGTCATGGTGAACGCCTCGACCCGCTTCAACGACGGCGGTCAGTTCGGGCTCGGCGCCGAGGTGGCCATAAGCACCAACAAGTTCCACGCCAGGGGCCCCATGGGCCTCCGGGAGCTGACCTCCTACAAGTGGGTCGTGTTTGGCTCGGGCCAGGTCCGGACCTAAGAGGGAGCGGACGATGGCTACCTTCTACTTTCAGCGCGAAGCACGCACCCCCAACTCCGAGTGCTACACCGTGCTCGAGGACGACAACAACATTGGGCGGCTCGACATCCACTACGCCAGCCCGGTAGTCCACGCCACCCTCAGCGTCGACGAGAGCCTCACCACCGATAGGATCCAGGACCTGATCGACACGATGGACGAGGAGCTGCTGAACTCCGTGGGCATCGCACGCCAGGAGTTCATCATCCACGTCCACCAGGGGCGCGACCTTGGGGTGTTCAGCGCCCGAGACTTCGAGGGCAACGGCGGCTACGAGCGCCTGAGCTAGAAGCAGGCCACGGTCAGCGGACTTCTGACCAACGCGCTCCGTAGGGGCTGACCTACGTGTCCGCCCAAGCCTCGGTAAGCCGTCCCACTGAATCTGACCACGATCTCCCCCTCGCGGGCGACTAAGGCGGCGCGCCCGCTCCTCCAGTGGTAGGGGGTACCAAAAAAGGGCGGCGGAGAGCGAGGCAAAGAAGCGCTGTTGGTGCCGGTGGCATCCGAGATGGAGGTCCAGTATGAGAGTCGGCCTCGCGTAGGGGCGGGTTTCAAACCCGCCCCTACGCGAGGGGAGGAAGCGGTCAAGCGGGGGACACGGCGGCGGCCGGCGGGGGGTTAGGCGCCTTGGCGGTCCTCGGTGTCCAGAAGACCGTGCTGGGCGGCGAACCTGGCGGCCTCGCTGCGTCGGGTGAGTCCGAGCTTGTCCAGGATACGGGAGACGTGGTTACGGGCGGTGTTCTGGCTGATGACCAGCTCCGCCGCTATCTCCTTATTCGTAAGACCGTTCGCCACGAGGGCCACTACCTCCCGCTCACGCTCGGACAGCATCTCCGCCTCACGGTCCTGCTCCTTGATGGCGAGCTCTCTGAGGCGGCCCAGCACCTGCGACGCGACGGCCGGGTCCAGCAACGACTCTCCCCGGGCCGCTGAACGCACGGCGTCGAGGAGACCGGCGCGGGCCGTGTTCTTGAGCAGGTAGCCCGAGGCGCCGGCCATGATTGAGGCCATCACCGCCTCTTCGTCGCTATAGGACGTCAGCATCACCACCCTGGTGTCGGGAAAGGCGTCCTTGATCATTCGGCAGGCCTGGATGCCGTCGGTCCCCGGCATTCGCACGTCCATGAGCACGACGTAGCCCAGATCCTCCTTCCCAGCGGAAGTTGACGACCCGCGGAAGCTCACCACGCGGCCTACGGAATTTCTTGATGGCACCCCGACTTTCCCTTTCAGACCTATCGGCAAGTTGGAGCTTGGACGGGGAGAAGGGCGGGTCGAACTATACCGTGAACACGGGCAAGCTGTAGTGCTGGCCGCCTAGATCCGGAGGAATAGTTTCACCGTTGGCCCTCCTAGTCTGGAACCTCCAGGCTGACGATGATTGCGGCGTTGGCCATGATGGTGGAGTCGTTGCTTTGCTCGCCGCCGGGCACCTCCATCCCACCTTCCACCACATTGATGCTCTTGCGGCCGTACGGCACCTCCAGAAGGACTTCGTCGGAGTTCACAGTATCGTGGTACGGAACAGCGATATTCACCTCCACCGCCATCATCTCAGGACCATATCCGAAGACACGTGGGAAGGCGACGCTACTGTGACGCAGGGCATCGGAGACGGCCCGACGTGCCGCCTTGGTGGAGTCCCTACCGTGTAGGTCCACCCCCGATCCCAATTCCAAAAGACACCGCCGGAGCGCCATCGAATCCTCCTCTTGCTAGACTAGGCCGACTGGCCGGGGTTTACCCATGTCGAATGGACTGAGTACAAGCCGCGCAGGATCTAAGTTTGTTTGCGTGGTTCTCCAAAATATCGACGCGCTCAGCCTGTTTCGGCTAAACCGTACGACTCATCGAGACCGGGAATAAAATAGGGCGGTTCGTAGAAGTTTGCCCCCGGAGCACGACGAAGGATGACTCAGAAGCCAACTCCGGCCAGAGCCCGGGTGAGCCGCCTATTCGTGGCGGATGGATGACCTTCCACATTCCGACGACACGGCTTCCAATTTTCGCGAAGTAGGGCCAGACATCCTCTCGGCTCAGACCGAGGAACTCCGGGAACGCCCCGACTTGATCCTGATATCTAAGAATAAGACCGACATTTCCCATATCAAACTGCGGGCGTCCAAAGAACCCACAATCCTTGACGACGTGAAGGCTACTCTCACTCCAGAACGGTGTCAATCGGCGGTGGACTTTCACACAGGTCTGTGTTGTACGTTTTCCAACATTACTAGTAGCACAGTACTAATCACAAACTTCTGGTCGCAGTACTTATTGGGAAGGGGGAAGGCACGCCGCACGCGTCAACCGTGTGTTTGTGGTGGAGACGGGGGAGGGTCGGTCGTTCACTATTTGCACCCCGTCACGACCTTTCGACTTCCTCAAGTACGGCAATAGACTATGGTGGAGCTGGGGTTATGATAGGCC
>JADFHV010000125.1 GCA_022566975.1 Chloroflexota bacterium | reverse complement strand
TTGATAACCGCGGGCCGCTCGAAATTGCCGTTGACGATCGGGACCGAGTCCAGCCTCAACCAGTCCTCCAGCACGCTCGAGTATAGTCCGCGGAAGTCCTGGTTGGGCACGAGGTCACCCTGGTCGAGCGCTTCCGCCCTGGTCTCAGGGTACTCTCCGTGCATGCCACCGTTCACGTGCGGACCTATCAAGAAGGCGACTCCGGCCGCCCCGTGATCGGTGCCTGAGCCGTTGTCTTTTACCCGACGGCCGAACTCGGAGAAGAGCAGCATGACCACGTTGTCGTCGGCGTCGTGCTCCCTCAGGTCGTCCCAGAAGTCGGCGATGGCCTCCGACACTTCCGTCCAGAGCCTGGAGTGCTCGGTGGCCTGTGCGGCGTGAGTGTCGAAGCTGCCGTGGTCACAGTAGAAGATCCGGGTGCCCAGGCCGGACGTGTGGATCATGGCGATGTCGCGCAGCTTCCGAGCGATGGCGCTGCTGGCGTACTCCACGCTGGACGTATACTGCTGAGGCGCGGTCTTGAGCATGTCCGCGCCCTTCATGGCGTCGAGACCGGTCTGCCCCAGGTACTCCATCACCGGTCCTGTCCCGACCGCGGGCCCGTACATGTTGGCGAACACCTGCAGCATCTTGGTGCGTTGCTCCTGCTGCTCAACCCCTGTCAGCAGGCCGTAGGCGGACACGTCCGCCATCGACGCCACGGAGACACCGGGGGCGACCAGGGCGCGCGGAAGCGCCTGCCCGATGTTCACCCCGGTGATGGGGTTCTCCCCATGGGGATCGATCTCTCGGAGAGCGCGGCCGAGCCAGCCCTCGGTCCCGACCTTGTCGGGCTCGCACGTATGCCATATGTCCATGGAGCGGAAATGGGAGCGCGGGGAGTTCTCATAGCCGACGCCGTGGACGATGGCCATGTCCCCACTCTCGTATATCTCCTTCATGGGCCCCATGGCCGGGTGGAAGCCCAGCTCCCCATCGATCTTGAGCACCCGCTCCTCCGGTATCTGGAGCCGCGGTCGCGAGTCGAAGTAGTTCTGGTCGGTGTACGGGATCACCGTGTTGAAGTAGTCGTTGCCGCCGGTCAGCTGAAGCACAACCAGGACGGGGTCCTTCTGCTTGGTCGTCATCGGATCTCTCCTCGGAGCTTCTCGTTCCGTCTAGCCGAACTGGTACTCTCTGGTTGCCGCTATCAGCGCCAGGGTGTCGCCCACTCGGCGTTCCGAGCCCTCCCGGTCTTTCGACCAGGAGACGGGGCCATCCTGCTCCGTGTGCTGAATCAGCTCCCTGCGAGTGCTCTCGCTCAGCTCCACGGGGCCCAGTATGTCCAGGCAGCGATCGACCAACTCCTCGGCGGTCATCACCTCGCCGTTGGAGGCCACCCTCTCGATGATCCTCTTGACGCCGGGCAGCTCGATGTTGCTCACTCGGTCGGCGACGAAGTTGATCCGTTTCACCAGGGAGCCGCTGTTGATCCACTCCTTGCCGGTGTGCCAGCCCTCGACGCTGGGGGCGTCCAGGATATCCTGCCCCATGTAGCCCGGCTCCCTGGCAACGGCCTCGAGACGGGGGTCGGGCCCCTGGAGGTCCTTGACCATCCGGAGCGTGCCCACCACGACCTCGACGGGGCTCTTGACCTTCTGGTAGCGCACCGCCTCTGACTTGAAGAAGTCGGAGTTGAAGAGGGTCCTCAGCACAGGTTTCATCTCGTAGCCGGACTCCACGAACACGTCTGAGAGGGTCTTGACGGACTCGGGGTCTCTGGGCTCCTCGATGTTCCACGCCGGCACCTGGGGCTCGTCGGCGACGAAGAAGTTGTACAGGTGCCTGGAGATGAACCTGGCGCAGGCGGGCTGCTGGATGATGATGTCTATGATGTCCTCACCGTTGAAGTTGCCCGTGTGCCCCAGGAAGGTCTTCTCCGTGTCGTCGTGGTCCTCTGATCGGTACTCGAAGACCCACGGGAAGCGTCCATAAGGGTATCGAGGCATCTTGGCGCCGATGGTCCAGCCGGTGAATGCCCTGGAGCACTCGAAGACATCCTTCTCCGTATAGTTGCCCACACCCAGGGAAAAGAGCTCCAGCAGCTCGCGGCCCCAGTTCTCATTGGGGGCGTGCTTGTGGCTCTCGTTGTTGTCCAGCCAGTAGATCATGGCCGGGTTGCTGGCCAGCCTGACCAGTAGCTCCCGGTAGTTCCCCATGCCGTGCTCGCGGAACATCTCCGCCTGCTCCAGCATGTGGTTGCCGTTGTCTACCTTGGAGTTGCCGGTGGCGAAAATTTGATGCCAGAAGAGCAGCATCTTCTCCTGCAACGGACGCTGGGTGTTGACCATGTAGTAGAGCCAGTGGGCCTGTCCCGGCGCGATGGCCCCTCCGGGCACCTCGGTGATGGGGTGGTAGCGATAGAGGGTGTAGTCGTCCACCGCGGGCTGGTCCTCGGGGTGCAGGAGCTGCTCGACCGTCTCCTCGTACCCCTGCTCCACAAGCTCCTCGAGCTCGTCCCGGGTGGCGCCGAAGCCCACACGGCGCATCAGATGGGCCATCAGGGCGATGTCTTCTCGTTTAGCCATGCCCGCCTCCTTTTCTTCTTCTCTTCTCCCAGGTCAAACGCCGGTGCTAGCAGGGTGCGGGAAAACCCTTTCGACCACCCCCCTGACCCCCTTCCTGGTTCGGAAGGGGAAGAAATTGTAGCTGAGGGGCGCCCCTTCGACGAGCTCAGGGCAGGCTCTCAGGCTCCCGGTCCCGATACATCGGGACACACCCCATATTTAATCAGCCTGCTAGTCTTCTTCCTTGGCCTGACAGGCGGGACAGATACCGTAGTAGTCGGTCCGTCTGCCAACCATCTTGTAGCCGGTAGCTGCGCCTATCTCCTCAGCCTGCTCATCGAGGCCGGCCAGGTCGACGTCCTCGATGGTCTCGCACCGAAGGCACATGAGGTGGGGATGGGGCTGTGGCCTGCGTCCGTCGTAGCGGTTGGACGCTCCGCTGAACTGGATCTCGAGCACCTGTCCGGTCGCCTTCAGCAGCTCCATGGTGTTGTAGATGGTGGCGAGGCTCGTGCTGGGAAAGGCACCCCGGACCTCCTCATGAATCTCGCCGACGGTCGGATGGACTTCAGACGCCAGCAGCACCTCGAGAAGCTTGGCACGCCGGGGCGTAATGGCCGCGCCTCTCGCCTCGAGGACGGTCTTCATCTCCAGCAGCCTGGACTCGAGCTCGTCGGTCAAGGGGGTCCGCGTCTGGGTAATCATTTCAGTGGAGGGAGTTGTGAAAATTCTAACAAACTAGAATAGTTCTAAATCGCCCGCCGAGGCTTAACCTAAACCCAAGGGAGGCATCTGTCAAGGGCCTCGTCTGGGGAATCGCAAACTTGACTCACCCTTCCTTGACGAGGCCCCAGGCAGAGCCCGCAACGGTTGATACGTCGACCCCGCCGTGCGAAAATACCAGCCGTGCGTCGATGGGGGACCATGGAGCGCGCGAGGCGAGCTCCGAGCGGCCCCAGGAGGTTAGCGATCAACGAGACCCAGGACGATCCGGCGCGCCTGATCGACGAAGCGGTGCGCTATTTACCGGGTGGCACCTACGCCACCACAACCCTGGACAGGAGCCCGCGGCCGGATTTCATCTTCTCTCACGGCGCAGGGGCCTACGTCTACACCACCGATGGCGAGCGGCTGCTGGACGTGACCCTGGGTCACTCGTCGCTGATACTCGGCCACTGTTCACAGCCTGTCGGAGCCGCGGTCAAGGCCCAAATCGACAGGGGCAATACCTTCA
Source organism: Chloroflexota bacterium (assembly GCA_022566975.1). The sequence continues at coordinate 2,718 of JADFHV010000125.1, read as the reverse complement.
CCCGCGTAACCCGGCCGACGATCGATCTGGCCCGAATGGTGGTCGAAGCCGTTCCGTGCGCGGAGAAGGTACGTCTGGTCAACTCGGGCTCGGAGGGGGTGCTGCTGGCCCTTCGTGCGGTCCGCGCCTTCACCGGCAGGGAAAAGGTCTTGAAGTTCGAAGGCGCCTATCATGGGTTCGCCGATGAGCTGTTTTTCAATACCAACTATGGAAACCCCGACGAGTGGCAGGACCTGCCGCAATCGACTCCGGACTCCCCGGGCACTCCTGCCCTGCTGCGGGACCTGGTGTTGATAGCCCCCTACAATGACCTCGACGGCACGCGCGAGGTAGTCCGCGCCCACCGCGACGAACTGGCAGGGATCTTTGTCGAGCCGGTGATGCGGGGCATAGCGTCGAGGCCCGGCTTCCTGGAAGGGGTCAGGGAGATGGCCTCGGAGTTCCACATCCCGCTGGTCTTCGATGAGGTCAACACCGGGTTCAGGCTTGCGCTGGGCGGCGCCCAGGCGTTCTATGGGGTCACGCCGGACCTGGCGGTCTTCGGCAAGGGAATGGGGTCCGGCTACCCGATCGGCGCCATCGCTGGGAGCGACGAGATCATGAGCGTCTTCGACCCCGCATCGCCCGAGGGCAGCAAGGTCTTCTCGCTGGGCAGCTTTCACGGCAACGCGCTCTCCGCGACAGCGGGAACTGCTACCCTTACCGAGCTGCGGAAGCCTGGGACCTATGAGCGCCTCAACGGGTACGGCGACCAGCTTCGAGAGGGGTTGTCCGAGCTGTTCTCGCGGTACGACCTGCCTGCACAGATGAGCGGCGAGGGCTCCATCGTAGAGTTCTTCTTCACCCTGGAGCCGATCACAGACTATCGCAGCACGCTGCGTACCAATCTGCGACTGAAAGCCTTGCTGGGAGGCGCCCTACGGCGCCACGGGGTGTTTGGAGGCGGCGGCCGCTACACCTCGTCGACCTGTCACGGCGACGACGAGCTGACGATGATGCTGGACGCCGTCGAGGCCAGCTTGAAGGAGATCCGAGAGGCAGGTGAACTTGCGTAGCTCAGCATGCGACCCTCTCCCATCAGGGGAGAAGGTATAACTCAAGGAGGGTTGCCGTGAATAGTCCGAAGGTCGATCCCGGCCTGCTTTCGAGTCTGAAGTGGCGAAGCATCGGCCCCTATAGAGGGGGACGGGTGGTGGCGGCCGCCGGCGACCCCTCCGACCTTATGACTTTCTACTTCGGGGCCTGCGCCGGCGGCGTGTGGAAGACCACCGACGGCGGCACCTACTGGGAGAATATCTCCGACGGTTTCTTCCAGACGGCTGCTGTCGGCGCCATGGCAGTGGCGGAGGGTGACCCCAACGTGATCTACGTCGGCACTGGTGAGGCATGCATTCGCGGCAACGTGTCCCACGGGGACGGGGTCTACCGGTCCACCGACGCCGGCAGGACGTGGACCAACATAGGGCTTCGGGACACACGGCACATCGCCCGGGTCAGGGTTCACCCCCAGGACCCGGACCTCGTGTACGTCGCAGCATTGGGCCACGCCTTCGGGCCAAACGAACAGCGTGGAGTGTATCGGTCGAAGGACGGCGGCCACAACTGGGAGCGTGTCCTGTTCCGCAGCGAAGACGCGGGAGCGGCGGACTTGTCGATGGATCCCAACAACCCGAGGATCCTGTACGCCGCCATCTGGCAGGTGCGCCGGACCCCCTGGGGCTTCAGCAGCGGCGGTCCCGAGAGCAGCCTGTACAAGAGCTCCGACGGGGGCGACACCTGGACGGACCTGACAGATAACCCAGGCATGGCCAAAGGTCTCAAGGGACGCATAGGTGTCTCGGTCTCGCCGGCCAGGGCCGACCGCGTCTGGGCCGTCGTCGAAGCCGATCAAGAGGAGAGAGGACTGTACCGCTCGGACGACGGGGGGACGACCTGGGAGCGGACCAACGACGACGGCGAGCTGGTGCAGCGTCCGTGGTACTACAGCCACGTCTTCGCGGACCCGCAGGACCCCGAGACCGTGTACATAATGAACCTGAAGGCGTGGAGGTCCACCGACGGTGGCAAGACCTTCGCCCAGGTCTCGACGCCTCACGGCGACAACCACGAGCTGTGGATAGACCCCCGCAACCCTCGACGCATGATCCAGGGCAACGACGGCGGCGCCTGTGTCTCCTTCAATGGCGGGGAGACGTGGACCACTATCTTCAACCAGCCGACAGGGCAGTTCTATCACGTCGTCACCGACACCCAGTTCCCCTACCGCGTCTACGGGACGCAGCAGGACAACAGCGCGATCAGCGTGCCCAGCCGGTCCGCGCACGGCGCCATTCTATGGGGGGACTGCTACCCAGTCGGCACCTCCGAGAGCGGCCACATAGCCGTGCGCCCCGACAACCCCAACATTGTGTACTCGGGCGCCATCGGGAGCTCCGCGGGCGGAGGAGACTCCCTGTTGCGGTACGACCACAGCACCGGCCAGACCAGGATCGTCTCGGTGTGGCCCGAGTTCTACTGGGGCTGGGGCGTCAAGGACCAGAGGTACCGGTTCCAGTGGACCTACCCCATCGTCATCTCCCCCCACGACCCCAACATCCTCTTCGTCGCCGGTAACATCGTGTTTCGCTCCGACAACGACGGCGCCAGCTGGGAGGCCATCAGCCCGGACCTCACCCGCAACGACGTGACCAAGATGGAGGCCTCGGGCGGACCGATCAC
>JADFHV010000124.1 GCA_022566975.1 Chloroflexota bacterium | reverse complement strand
CCCCTCTCCGCCCTGATACGACGTGACGATGTAGTCTGAGATGTCGAACCCAGCGGCCCTACGCATGTTCTGGATGCGATGCACCAGCTCCCGTGCGAGACCCTCCAGGGCAAGCTCAGGGCTGACCTCGCTTGTCACCGCGACCGTGTAGCCGCCCTCGGACGCAGTAACATAGCCTTCTACCGGGGTCTGGGTCACGAGGACCTCCTCTGGTAGAAGAGTGAAGTTTTCCAGCTGGATGTGACGGCCGCTCTCGACGGCCAGCGCCACATCGGCTGCGTTGAGGGCGGCAAGTTGAGTTACTATTTCAGGTATCTCCGGTCCGTACTTGGGACCAAGTAGCGCGAAATCAGGTCGGATCTCGAATCGGAAGACCCCTCCAACCTCGCCGGCATCCCTCACCGACTTCACATTCAGCTCGTCTCTCAGCTGTTCCTCGATGTCGGCAATGTACTGGCGTTCTACCTGGCTGGGTACGCTCACTACGGCTTCAGCCAGAGGCTGGCGGACCTTGATACCAGCCTTGCTCCTGGCGGCGCGGCCCACACTCGAGAGCCGCATGGCCAGCCGCGTAGCCTCGGACAGCCGGGAGTCGATTTTTGACGCATCGGCCTTCGGGTACGAGTCCAGGTGCACGCTCTCCCGACCGCCGTTGCCGGGCCGGACCAGGTTCTGATACATCGACTCGGTCGCAAAGGGCATGGCAGGTGCCAGCAGCTTCGTCAGCGTGACCAGGCACTCGTAGAGCGTCGAATAGGCGGACAGCTTATCCTCGTCGCCCGAGGGGTCAGGCCCACTGAGCAGCCCGCTCTTCCAGAACCGGCGGCGGCTCCGCCGGACGTACCAGTTGGACAGGTACTCGACGAACTGCTCCGCATGGTGCGCGGCACGGTCGGGTGCGAAGCCCTCGAATGCCTCCGTGACCTCGGCCACAAGGCTATTGAGCTCTGAGACAATCCACCGGTCCAGCTCCGGCCTCTCGTCAATCGACGGAGCCGGCGTCGAAGGATCGTAACGGTCTATGTTGGCGTAGGTGACGAAGAAGGAGTAGACGTTCCACAGGGGGATGATGAAGCGCCTCCGGACCTCGTCCGCAGTGCCGTAACCGAAGTTCAGGTTCGCCGCCGGGTTCTGACGGGTGTACAGCCAGCGCATGGTGTCCACGCCCATCTTCTCCGCCCCTTCCTCGAACCATATCGCGTTGCCCTTGCTCTTGTGCATCTCCTCGCCGTGCTCGTCGCGCATGGTGGCGTAGCTGAAGATGGCCCGGCAGGGCTCGGAGTTCTCCAGGACCGTGCTCATCGTCAGGAGAGAGTAAAACCAATTCCGAAACTGGCCGGGGAAGCTCTCGGATATCCAGTCCGCTGGGAACCACTGCTTCCAGTGGTCGCGGTCGCGGCGGTACCCGAGGGTCGAGAAGGGCACGATGCCCGCGTCCAGCCATGGGTTGCCGACGTCGGCGATCCGCGAGACCTTCTCCCCGCATTCGGGGCAGGCTATCTTTACGGCGTCGATCCAGGGCCGGTGGGGCGAGTGGCCCTCGAACTCATCCCACCCCTCGACCGCCCGCTCGCGGAGCTCTGACTCGCTGCCCATGACGTCGAAATGGCCGCAGGCACACTTGTAGATCGGCAGGGCCAGCCCCCAGTAGCGTTTCTTGGAGACCATCCAGTCGTCCATGTTGCGGAGCCAGTCCAGCTCCCGCTCCAGGCCGAACTCGGGGACCCACCGGATCTTCCTGGCCGACTCGGCGATCAGATCCCTGAGCTCGTCCATGGAGATGTACCACTCGTCCACCAGTCTAAAGACAAGCTCGGAATCACACCGCCAGCACACGGGGTAGCGGTGGGTGATGCTCTCCAGGTGGTACAGCACACCTTTTTCTCGCAGGCTCGAGTAGATAGGCTCGTTGACGCCGTAGACGTTTTGGCCGGTCAGCCAGTCGAACCCCTCGACGAAATCGCCGAGCTCGTCGAGAGGCGCGATAACGGCCAGGCCGTGCTCCTTGCTCAGGGCGAAGTCCTCCTTACCTGCGCCCGGCGCCGTGTGGACAATCCCGGTCCCCTCGGTCTCGCTGACCTCATCCCACGGAATGACCTTATGCTCCACGCCCTGCTGCGCCGGAAGCTCGTCAAATGGGCCACGGTACCGCAGCCCCACCAGGTCCCGTCCGGGGACCCTTTCCAGCACCTCGTGTGCGCCCTCGAGGACCGACAGCCGTGACTCCATCAGGTACAGCACCTCGTCGCCCTGCCTGACCCTGACGTAGGTCCGGTCAGGATGCACCGACGCGACGACGTTCGACGTCAGGGTCCAGGGTGTCGTCGTCCATACAAGCAGGGACTCGCCGTCGCGGCCGTATATGGGAAACCGGATGTACAGGCCCGGATGCACTATTTCCTTGTAGCCTTCGGTGACGATCTCATGTTCCGAGAGGCCGGTCCCGCAGCGTGGACACCAAGGCATTACGTCCCTGCCCTGGTATATCCATCCCCGTTCGTGACATGTCTTCAGGAAGTGCCAGATGGTGTAGTTGTTCTCGTCGGACATCGTGTGATAGGAGTTGTCCCAGTCCATCCACTGCGCCAGCCTTATGGACTGCTGGGTTATGGTGTCGGAGAACTTTCTGACGCGCTCCTTGCAGAGCTCCACGAACCTGTCGATGCCGTAGGTCTCGATGTCGCGCTTTGACTTGAAGCCCAGCTCCTTCTCGACCTCCACCTCGATCCAGAGGCCCTGGCCGTCGAAGCCGTTCTGATAGCGCTGCCTGAAGCCCTGCATCGTCTTGAAGCGCAGGAACAGGTCTTTGTAGGAGCGGCCCCATGCGTGGTGGACACCCATTGGGTTGTTGGCGGTGATGGGCCCGTCGATGAACGACCACCGTTTCTCTGAGCCCTCGTTGCGGCTCAGGTACTTCTGTACGATGCCGTTCTCATCCCACCATTGGAGGATCTCCCGCTCCATTGCGGGGAAGTCCATCTTCGATGGCACGGGCTTGAACATCTCGCTCACCTCTCGCTGTGTTCCTCTGTCTCCCGAGGGGCGACCCAGTGTGGCACGCCTCGTGTCACGACTCACCTAAAACAAAACAACCCGTCCCAAAAGGGACGGGTATTTCCCGCGGTACCACCCTTGTTCCCCCCGACACGTCGGGGAGCACTCGTTTCCCCCGCCTACGCCTTACGGCATCATCGGGCCGCCCTTGCTAACGATGGGCGAGTCCGTCGGAGCCTACTGGGACCGGGGGTTCGTGTCCCGGGCACTGAAGTGCCCGGTTCTGGTAACCCAGGACTTCAGTCCTAGGCGGCTTCACCCCTGTCCTTTCGGTCCGAGGCTCGGGAGGGATTTTCACCGGGGCTGTCCGCGTCTGCTCTCACCAGTCCAGACTCGCTGGGCGGCGTACCCTCGGCTACTCGTCTCCGTCGCAGCCTTCTCGTGGTGTCAGGTTAAGTGCAGGCCCACCGGCGTGTCAAGACCACCGTGTTTCGCGCGCAGTCGAGTACGCCCCTACGGAGGCCAAGAGGGCGGTCGTCCGGTCAAACGCGCGCGCAGGCGATGTCCGTACAGACATGTAGTCCGGAAACTCACGTAGGACCACGGCCGACGTGTCGGTCCCGACGTACGACTAGCTCTCGAGAGTGGCCTCGACGCTGAGCTCGACGTTACCCTTCAGTGCCCCCGATATCGGGCAGCCGTCTTTGGCCGCCTCCGCCGCCTCGCGGAAACCGGCTTGGTCGAGGCCCGGCACCCGGCCACGGACCGTCAGCTCGCTGGATACCACCTTAAACCCCCCCTCGACCTGGCCGAAGGTTACGGTGGCGCTGACGTGCAGCCTCTCCGGGGGGTTGCCGCCCTCAGCCAGACCGTGTGACAGTGCCATGGCGAAGCAGCTGGCGTGCGCTGAGGCTACCAGCTCCTCGGGGCTGGTGCGCCCATCGGCTGATTCGGTGCGCGATCCCCACGTCACGGGAAGGTCACTGAAAGCGCCGCTTGTTGCGGCGCTGACGACACCGCTTCCGGACATCAGGTCTCCATCCCAGATCACGTTCGCTTGACGTTTGGCAGCCATATCTTTCCCCCCTGACAGCTAAGATCTATCGTGGCTCGTGGTCCCCTATGTCCTCGACGGGTCCCTCATAGGCCTTCCGGTTGGCCCCGGTAGGATAAGGCTCTCGCCGGTAGGTTTCAAGCCAAGGGGAGACGGCCGGCTCCACCGCGCCGTCCCATCGATTCGTCGAACGTGCGGCGAGCCCAGATGTGCCGTTCGTAGAGAATGGCAGGGCCCAGGGTCGCCTCATCGGAAACCGGGCAGGAAACCGCTACGATTGTCGTCGCACATTGGCGCCTAAACACACCTTGCCCGCTATCGGGCGTGCCTGTACAATTCCCATCGTAAGCTGGGTTTGACATGCCCGTCAGGCCATTCGACGCGAGCGACCGCTCGACACATACTCCTCCGCCCTGGGCAATGTTAAGCCCGCTGCTTAGGGCACGGGCGGGCGAGCGGCAGGTATGCGCCGGGCTGATGCGGTCACTGTTTCTACCATGACCGAAGAAGAGCCACAAGACAGTTCCACCGCCGAAGAGGCGGCAACGATCCTCGTGGCCGGGGACGACGAGGGAATGCGGACGACCCTGGCGGCCAATCTGGAAGACCAGGGGCACCAGGTCATCGCCTGCGAGACCGGCATCGAGGCCATCGACTATCTCCGGAACAACCCCTTAGAGATAGTGATCACCGACCTGAGGCTACCGGACGCCGACGGCTTCGAGATACTCGAAGTTGTGAAGGAGGTGAATCCAGACGCTGCTCTGGTGCTGATAACGGGGTGCGGCACGCTTGAAACGGCGGTGAAGGCACTCAACGAGGGCGCCTTTGCCTATGTGACCAAGCCGGTCAGTATGGGCGAGGTCCACGGCATAGTCCGAAGCGCCCTTCGGCAGCGTCGACTACTGCTGGAGAACCGCCGCCTGCTGAAAGAGCTCCAGCGTTCAAATAAGGAATGGAGCGACGAGGTCTTAATTCGCAGACGGGCCGAAGAGGCCCTGGAACGACTCAGGCGACAGAACGAGCTGATATTGGACTCCGCCGCCGACGGCATCTATGGACTGGACCGGCGCGGAAACACCACATTCGTAAATCCCGCAGCGGCCAGGATGATCGGCTGGGAGGTGGAGGAACTCATAGGCCAGCCCCAACACCTGGTGCTCCACCACTCGAAGCAGGACGGGTCGCCCTATCCTGAAGAGGACTGTCCAACGTTGGCCTCGCTCGGTGACGGTGTCGCCCGGCAGGTCACCGATGAGGTCTTCTGGCGCAAGGATGGGACCAGTTTTTCCGTGGACTACACCTCGGCGCCGATACGCGATGAGCAGGGCCAGTTGGTCGGTGCCGTGGTCACGTTCCAGGACATCACCGAGCGGCGCAGGGTGGAGCGAATGAAGGACGAATTCGTGTCCATCGTCAGCCACGAGCTGCGCACGCCGCTCACGTCCATCAAGGGCTATGTCGACCTGATCAGGGAAGGCGACGCCGGCGACATCACCGAGATTCAGCAGAGCTTCCTCGGTATCGTTACCAGCAATACCGACCGCCTCATCGCGCTGATCAACGACCTCCTTGACATCTCGCGCATAGAGTCGGGCGGCCTCGAGCTCACCCTTGCCGACATCGATCTGAAGGAACCCATCGAGACGGTCAGGTCAGAGATGCGGACCCTGGGGGAGAACAGGCGGGCCCAGACCGTTGTGGATGTCCCGGAAGAGCCGATCATCGTCAGGGCGGACCGGGACAGGATCGTCCAGATCCTCACGAACCTGCTCAGCAACGCATATAAGTATTCGCCTGAGGACTCTACGGTCACCATTCGGGCGGCCGTCGAAGGCCATTTCGCCCGTGTGGAGGTTACAGACCAGGGGATCGGGATACCTGAGGAGGACCAGACCCAGCTGTTCACCAAGTTCTTCCGTGTCGACTCGGCTATGAGCACAGGAGTAGGCGGCACGGGGCTCGGGCTGTCCATTGTCAAGTCTCTGGTGGAGCTGCACGGAGGACAGGTATCCGTCAAGAGCCGAAAGGGGGATGGGAGCACGTTCTCCTTCACCCTTCCCGTCGGCGACACCGGCGCTGCCCATGGAGGCGCCTCTCAATCGCCGGCGGGCAAGCGGTCCCGCATTCACGTCATCGACGACGACAAGGCCTCAAGGTGATGGGGCAGCTGAAGGCCGACTCGCGTACTCGCAAGATACATCGTGATAATATCGATACAGGACGAGCATGAGAAGGGCGGCCAACTGGGAGCGGTAGGCAAGAGAAGTACCCAGACGTCGCGCTCACCTCGAAGCGGTACACGATAGAGGACATCGTCGAATGGGCACAGAGGCGCGTCCAACGGGCGTGACGGTTGTCGTCGCTGACGATGACGACGACATACGCCGTCTGGTGCGGTTTACCCTGGAGCGGAGAGGCCATACTGTAGTGGAGGCCCGCGACGGCGCTGAGGCGGTCGCCCGCAT
>JADFHV010000123.1 GCA_022566975.1 Chloroflexota bacterium | reverse complement strand
GACGCCAGTGTCCCTCCTACCGTGGCCTGGTCGGGCAGGGGCGGGTCGATGGCCAGGAACTGACCCTGGTCTCCCAGGATACGCTGCAGACTGCCCAGAGTCATCCCCGACTGCACGGTGACCGTCAGGTCGGCCGGGTTATGCTGGACGACCGCGTCCAGCCCCGACAGGTCGACGACCACGTCCAGGCGCTCGGGTGGGTTGCCGAGGTCCATCCGCGTGCCACCGCCCCGGGGTGCCACGGCGGTCTTGTGCTCGTGGGCGGCGGCCATAGTGCGGCTGAGACGATCGATGTCGGGAGGAGTAACGACTAAACTCGGAAGGAGACCGTCCACTCCATATGAGGCGCCGCCATCGCGGACGTTGTCCGCGCCGACGGCGCCTTCGAACGCCCGGCGCATCTCGTCAGGCATGATGCCTAAATGTAGGCCCCGGCACCGGCCCTCGCGATGGCCGCCGCCTGCCGGACGTCCGAGCAGGAAGCGCCGGTGGGGAAGACCTTCCCCGGATTGAACATCAAGTCGGTGGCAAATGCCGGCTTGAGCTTGGCCATGGCCTCCATGTCATCTTCCGTGAACATGAGCGGCATATGCTCCTGCTTCTCGAGCCCAATGCCGTGCTCGCCCGACAGGACTCCACCAGCCTCGACGCACAGCTTTAGGATCTCGCCGCCGATCTCCATCACCCGCTTGGTCTCACCCGGCTTGCGCTCGTCGAAGAGGACCGTCGGGTGCAGGTTGCCGTCGCCGGCATGGAGCAGATTGGCGATGGGGAAGCCGCTCTCCCGTGATATCTCCTTTATCCTGGACAGCACCTCCACGAGCTTCGTCCTGGGAACGGTGCCGTCGGCCAGATAGTAGTTGGGGGCGAGCCGGCCCAGCGCGCCCAGCACGCCCTTGCGCCCAGCCCAGAGCCGCTCGCGCTCCGCCGCGTCCGTGGCGGTCCGGATCTCCAGGGGGTCGTACAGACGGCAGACCCGCTCGATCTCGGCCACCTCCTCCTCCACAGACTCCGTCAGGCCGTCGGCCTCCACCAGCAGGACGGCGCCGGCGCCCGCCGGGTAACCGGCATGTACGGCGGGCTCAACGGCCTGGATGCAGATGTCGTCCATCATCTCGAGGGCGGCCGGAACGATGCCGGCGGCGATTATGCCCGATACGGCGGCGCTGGCATCCTCAAGCTCCTTGAATACCGCCAGGAGCGTTGTGACCGTCTCCGGCTGGGTCAGCAGCCGGACCGCCACCTTGGTGATGATTCCAAGCGTGCCCTCGGAGCCGACGAAGATGCCGCGCAGGTCGTAGCCTGGCACGTCGCGCGTCTTGCCCCCGATCCACTGGACCGAGCCGTCGGCCAGCACCACCTCGATGCCCAGGACATGGTTCGTCGTGACACCGTAGGCCAGGCAGTGGGGTCCGCCGGAGTTCTCGGCGACGTTGCCGCCGATGGTGCACGCCTTCTGGCTGGACGGGTCGGGGGCGAAGTAGAGGCCGTGCTTGGACACGGCGTTGGTCAGCTCGATGTTGACGAGCCCCGGCTCGACCACGGCGACACGGTTCTCGACGTCCACCTCCAGGATGCGGGTCATCCTGGTGAGGGGCATGACTATGCCGCCGTGCTCGGCGACCGCCCCGCCGCTCAGTCCCGTGCCGGCGCCTCTGGCGACGATGGGGAGTTGGTGTCGGCCAGCGATCTTGACGACCTCAGAGACCTCTTCGGCGGACGCCGGAAGGACCACGGCCAACGGCAGGGCCTTGTCCACGGAGCCGTCATACTCGAAGACGATGAGGTCCGCGTGGGCATGTACGACGTACATGTCGCCGACGATGGCCTTGAGGTCGTCTATCAGTGTCCTAACGGATGCCACCGGGCTCCTCTACTACCGTGATCACATCATAGAGGATGGGGTATGGACAGGCAACCGAGGCCGCCGGCTGCGCCCCGGCCACCTAGACCCGATCCCTCAGTGCCACGAGGAAGGCGTCGGTCTGGTCCGGTGTCCCGGCAGAGACCCTGAAGCAGTCCTTCAGTCTCTCGGAGCCGGGCAAGCGAACGAATATCCCCCTCCGGGCAAGGCCCTCGAAGACCTCCTGGGCGCGCCCCGATGCCAGCTGACAGAGAATGTAGTTCCCGCTGGACGGCCACGGCTTCAGGCCTGGGATGTCCCTTAGGAGCGAGAACATCCGCTCCCGTTCGTCGACTATGCGCTGCACATTTTCGAGTAGAGGGTCGGCGTGCTCCAGCGAGGCCAGGACCGCGGTCTCGGCCGCGGTGCTTAGATTGTACGGAATCTTAACTTTGATCAGCTGGTCCACGACCTGCGCATTGGTCAGCGCATAGCCGACTCGAAGGCCCGCCAACCCAGCCCACTTGCTCATAGTCCGCAAGACCACCAGGTTCTCATACCCGTCGATGAGGCCGGCGAACGTCTTGCCGCAAAACTCGTAATAAGCCTCGTCAACGACGACCATCCGCCGGGTCTGCAGCAGGGAACGTACCTGCGCATCCGACGCCAGGTTGCCGGTGGGGTTATTGGGCGAGTTGATGAATATGAGCTTGGTCCTGGCGTCTATCGCCTCCTCAACGGCGCGAACGTCTATCGCAAACTGTCCGTCGCGGGGGACGGACTTGACCCGGGCCCCCGCCACGCCGGCGCAGAAGCTGTACATGCCGAAGGTAGGGTCGCACACGACTATGGCGTCGCCGGGGTCTACGAAGACCCGGAAGAGCAGGTCGATGAGCTCTCCGCTGCCGGCCCCGCAGACGATGTTAGCCTCGTCAGTGTCCGTATAGCCCGCCAGCGCCCTGCGGACTTTCCGTTGAAGGGGGTCGGGGTATACGTGCAACTGCGAATCAGCCAGCGCCCTGGCAACCGCGGGAGAGGTCCCGTACGGGTTCTCGTTGGCGTTCAGCCGGATAATCTTGTCATGTGGAATACCAGCCCTCTCCGCAAGCACTTCGGGCGGGTCCACGGACGCGAAGGTCCCGGTCCGAGCCAGGTGTTTGCGGACGAGGCCGTCTACAACCGATTTTCCCAAAATCCTACCTGCGGGAATGCGGCGTCTCCCCATTGTGGGGTCAAATCCCGAGCCACGGCGGGACCGTTTTCTTGCGGTCGCGTGAGGGGCTCCAGGGTCGAAGTGGAGGGCCGGATTATCGTCGTCTGGGAAGAGGGGAGTCCAAGGAGTTACTGTGACCCGTCGCCGTCGAGCCGGCCGTCGCCCTGGAGCGACCTCACGAACCCCCTGTCTAACAGATATTCTCGGATAAGCTGAGCGTTATCTTCCGCCGCATGACCGACCGTATCGAGTGTCAGCTCCGGACTTTCAGGAGGCTCGTACGGGTCGTCGATGCCGGTAAACCCCTTGATCTCGCCTCGCCGGGCCATGGCGTACATTCCCTTGGCGTCCCGCTGCTCGCAGACTTCTAGAGGGGTGTCGACAAACACCTCGACGAACCGGTCGGAGCCGACCATGTTACGCACGTCGTCGCGAGTAGCCCGGTAGGGGCTCACGGCCGCGCACACGGCCACGCCGCCGTGGCGGACGATCTCGGATGCGACGAAGCCGATCCGGCGGATGTTAATGTCCCTGTCCTCTTTGCTGAACCCCAGACCTCGAGAGAGGTGCGTTCGTACGACATCGCCGTCAAGGACCGTCACCTGACGCCCGTGCTCCATCAGCAGGTCGGTCAGCACCTCGGCCGTGGTGGACTTGCCGGACCCGCTGAGCCCTGTGAACCAGACGCAGACGCCCTGTCGGTGTCGGGGCGGGTAGGTCTCCGCAAGAATCTCTGCCACCTCCGGCCGGGTAAACCACTCCGGCAGCGGTCTGCCGCGGCTTAGGTACTCCTCCCTTACCTGCGTACCCGTGATGGCGGCGATGTTTGCCCCCTGTGGGACCCGGGAGACCTCCTCGTAGCGTCCCTCGTCCGGCAGGTAGACAATCTCTTTGAACGGGACTACTCTGATCCCGATCTCTTCACTGAAGCTCTCCACCAGTTCCTGGGCGTCGTAAGGCCCGTAGAAGGGATTGCCTTTGGAGTCTGCCCCCGGGCTGGCGTGGTCCCGGCCTACGATCAGGTGGTTGGCGCCGTAGTTACGCCGGATGATGGCGTGCCACAGGGCCTCCCTCGGGCCGGCCAGTCTCATCGCCAGGGGCAACAACGATAGAAGGATCCGGTTCGGCTCGTAGTACCGGTCGGCGAGCGCCTTGTAGGTCCGGACCCTCGTGTAGTGGTCCACATCGCCGGGCTTCGTCATGCCGACCACCGGGTGCAGCAAGAGGGTCCCGTCTACCTCCTGGACCGCCCGCTTTGTCAGCTCCTCGTGGACGCGGTGCAGCGGATTTCGCGTCTGAAATGCCACCACGTTTGCCAGCCCGAAACCTCCCAGCTTTGCACGCGCCTGGGCTGGGGTGAGTCTGAGCTCCCGAAAATCGTGGTGCGGAGCCAGCTGCAGCACCTGCAGCCTCCCGGAGATGTTGACCTTGCCCCAGCGGTGCATCTCCGCGACCAGTGGATGCCGCAGGTCCTCCGTGCCGTAGACGTTGGTGGCCTCTGCGAGGAGGTCCCACTCGAAGACCTCCTCTACGGTCATTACCGCCAGAAGCTCGTTCCTGGAGTTGCGTAGCGCTACTTCACCGTCAAGGTGTATCCCGGTGCCGGGTTCCACTGGCAGCGTCACGGGTATAGGCCAGACCTGCCCGCTGGCCAGACGCATTTCGTCCATCACGCGATGGTAGTCATCCATCGACATGAACCGGTCGAGTGGTGAAAACGCTCCAACTGCCAGCAGCTCGAGATCGCAGACCGAGCGCTCCGTAAGCTGTATGTACGGCAGCGTGCTGGCCCGGTCCTTCAGCTCGGCAACCTGGTGGTCAGGCACCATCAGGTCAACAAGATCGTCCCCGTAAGGGGAAATCAGTGTCAAGGTCTGGGGCAGAGTTCTCAACTTGCAATCATCCTTCCGATCTTTCGCCCATGGTTGGTCCGTACGTCAGGGAGTGAGTGCCAAGCTGTCCTGGTCAGGGCTGACCGCCAATTCGAACGAGTGGGGGCCTCCCATAGAGGTCTCCAAGTGGAATTATAGCATTTGGCGTTTGAGACCACTGGAGTGACGAGTGGTGCGAAGATGGATGCCTCAGCGCCCTTCGCAATCGGATGAGTGCCAGCACCCTCCTCAACCCGATGGAGCCTCTAATACCAGACCCGAGTCGACCCCCTGACCAGACAGTAATGTCTCCCCTTAACATTGGAAGCGGAGGGAGACATGGCACAAAAGCGCCGTCTGCATTTTTCAGTGCTTCAGGGGCTAACGTTGGCTCCCGCATGCTTGGTAGTCTCTCTGCTGTTGGTGACATGTGGCGCAACTCAGACTAGCGCGGTGGTCGACACCTCCTCCCTCACGATACCCAGTGGAGCGGAATCGTCATACCTGGAACAGTTCGAGGTCTCCCGTTTCATAGACCACATTCGGAACATTCGAGAGCAGAGACTCGATCTTCAGAGGCGGCTCCGCCAGTTCAGCGATGAGATTGGTCCGCACGCCCCTGTATTCCCACTGGTGCCGATGTCGGACTTAATAGACCTGTTGGCCGACTCCGACGGGCTGTCTGAGGAACAATATGATATTCAGAGAACGGCAATAGAGGCGAAAGAAGTGCTAGCGGCTGTCGACATCCTGCTCGCAGAGCACCTTGCGCTCCAGCGGCAGGCGATGAACGTCCCAGGAAACGACGACCGAATGAAGCAGATAGGACTGTTATACGCCGCCGCCTTGGACATTGAGCGTCAGGCGTGGGCTATCTCCACGGATGCGTTAGTCTACGGTGGCGGCAACCAATCGGCGATACCCTCACTGCTGGCAACCGCTGCAAGCGTCTATGCGGGTGCGGACCGCTTGGCCTCGACAATCCTTGCGGATGCGCACGCGGAGGGCCTCATGGCCCCAATGGAGGCGTTATCAGCTCGGATCGACGGCCAGGACTTCTGACAGACGATGCTCCCGTGACCGTTGGCGGCTCCAACTGGCGAGATACGAGAGACTACGAGAGTGGCCAGTGGTTGCGCGAATCGAGCAGACTGTCTCTGGGGGCATTCATAAGGCTTGTCGCGGCGAGTGCCAGAGAGTCGGATCAGGACGGTCTGACACGCGTCCCTGTTGTAAGGCTTTAGGGGATACAGCGAGGAGTGCTCTGCGCGTATCCACTAGAGCTCCCGGCGGACTTCAAATCTTCGTTTAGCCGATGATTGGGGTACCCCCGCCTGGATGGTCAAGCCACGTCGATTGAATAGAATGGGTAGGCATCTCGCGGTGCGCTCCCGAGTACCTACTAAGATACGCACGTCGAGACATTTCCAAGACCCCTTACGGCTGGGCGTCGACCGTGGTCTCGAGTTTCTCTGGATTCTAGCGGTCATATCCATACCGCTGGCGTTCGCGCCTTCTAGCTGGCTTTCCTCGTATATAGAGCTCCCCAAAGTCGCTATACTCCGCGTCGCGACGGGCCTCATGGCCATTCTCCTGGTCGTCGACTGGTCACTGCGTCTCCATGGGGCCGCATCATGGGGAATCGGTCGTTTCAATATATC
>JADFHV010000122.1 GCA_022566975.1 Chloroflexota bacterium | reverse complement strand
CCGGCTGGTCCAATGTGGGCGAACGGGTCGAGCCACTTCGGAAAGGCCCGGGTAAACGCCTTGGGACCGTCACTTCGCAGGCCCATGATCTGGGCCTCGACGACGCTCTTGATCTCCAGATAGGGCGTTGTGCTGAGCCAGGCGACGGCGTTGCCCCTGGCCACGTCCTCGAACTTCCCCTGGACCAGGTCGCGCTCCTCTCGGAGCCGGCCCACGAGCCCGTCAAGGTCCAGGTCACCGATTCCGTTGGCGGCCACGCGTTCGAAGGCTGTGATGCGCCGCTCCAGGGCCTCCCGGCACACCTGCGAGACGTTGATCTTGTCCTTTATCGGCTCTAGCCTTTCCATGAAGTCCTCAGGAAGACTGACGCTGATCCTGGCCATCATACATAACCTCCACGAGATATATAGGATGGTCATGAGTATATACTGCTTAAGGCTGTGCATCAAGATGTAGGAATACATACTCGCAGAAACGTGTGTACAAGAGGGCCTGGACCTAGAATCGCCCCCACCCCGGATTCCTCGTCGCCCCGGACGTGTTCCCCAGTCGTGTGTTGTGCCGGGCTCCTCGGAATGACAATGGGCCTACCGTCCCGGTAGTGGCCCCGACACGTCCAGGACCCTCACTCGTGGCCCGGAAGGCTCCCGCGGGCGCACACACAGGTGCGCCCCTACGCCCTATCAATGCGCCCCCCACCAGAACAGGAGGGAGGAAGAGTGGTGAGGTGGGGCTGCAGGCTAGAGACCGAGATCGTCGAGAAGGCGCTCCGCCCAGGTGCGGAGGGCGTCTTCGATGTCGGCGCCGCAGTGGGGGCAGTCCAGGTCGCCGAGGGACAAGCTCAGCAATACCTACAGTTCCAATTGCGAGTAGGTAGCGCAGAACATAAGATGGCATAAGGAGGTCGCAGAAAATGTACTCCTTCGATTCAGAGTGGGTTCTGAGCGGATTCTCCAAGGCCTACACGAGCGCGCTGTCGAACTATGATGCAGCCGTCGCGCTCGCCGATCAGAATCATCATGCACAAGCAACTTCCATAGCTATATTAGCTCTCGAGGAAGTGGGGAAAATGGTACTTCTCGATGGCCTGCTCTTCGCACGAACAGGCGACGAGCGGTACAAACGGTACAAGAAAGGCCATTTGTTGCACCGTACGAAGCTGGATGCGATCAAGCTTTTCCCACTTTTCCTCTTCTATCTGACTAGTGTGGACCCACGACGCGACGAGGATCGGTTCAAGCAAACGATGGCGATTGTGTTTGCTGACTGGGAAGCGAAGCGGCAGAAGCTGGCGGACCTACTTGGAGAGAATTTTGCTTTCTCCGGTCTCGACACTTTGAAGCAACAAGGCTTTTACTCACATGAAACTGACGGAACCGTGAAAGCTAACAACGAAGCTATCGACCCTGAAGTCTCTAGAGCGATACTGGAACTTACGTGGCGCGTCACGGACAGCCTTCGCTTCGTATTGGGACAATCACTTGAGCATTACAAGGACTTCTTCCGTGAAGTTCGAGAAAAGGTTGATGATGCAAGTCTGAAAAGGACCAGAAACTACGCGACGAAGATTGTCAAAGGTTTATTTGGTTTGGAGGAAGACCGGGAGGGTGGGGCTGCGGCCTAGAGGCCGAGATCGTCTAGAAGCTGCTCGGCCCACATGCGGAATACGTCTTCGATGTCGGCGCCGCAGTGGGGGCAGTCCAGGTCGCCGAAGCGCAGGCTGGTGCCGCACGTGGCGCATTGCCTGGCCTCCGCCAGCCGGTTGAGGACCTTCTGGACCTGTTCTTCAGTTGCCATGGTCAGCCCCCCGTATCCTTGCCGTCGCCTTCAGCGCGTCGAAGGCGGTGTAGACGTCTTCGCCGGTCGGCATCGTGGTGAGGGCGCCCCGGCCTCGCACCTTCAGTCCCGCGGCTATGCTGCCCAGCGTCGCCGCGTCTCTCGGGCTCCTGCCCTCCAGGAGACCGTGGAGGAAGGCACCGTTGAAGGCGTCACCGGCCCCAGTCGTATCCACCACCGGGCCCGGAGTGTACACCGGAACGTCGAACACGTCATCTCCCACCGCCACGACCGCGCCGGAGTCGCCGCAGGTTACGGCCACCGTGTTCGGGCCCTTCTCCCGAGCGAGGGAGATGGCCTCTCGCGGGTCGGAGGTGCCCAGAAACACTTCCGTGTCGGATGGCGCGCTGGGCAGGAAGTAGTCTACGTAGGGCAGCAGCTCCTCCATCGCGTTTCGCGCCTCCTGGGGCGTCCATAGCTGGTGGCGGTAGTTGGGGTCGTAGGATACCGACACCCCTCGCTCTTTGGCCACCTCCACGGCTCTCAGGATGGTCGCCCGTGCGCTGTCCGAGATGGCCTGCCCGACGCCGCTGACGTGGAGTATCCGGGCCTCGCCGATGTAGTCGTGGTCCAGGTCCGAGGGCTGCATGGTGCTGGGCGCGCTACCCTTGCGGTAGTAGGTGAACTCGCGGTCACCCCCCGGCAGCAGGGAGACGAAGTGGACCGCGTTGAAGCCGTCTACGAGCCTGACCTGGCTCACATCGATACCTTCCTTTCGCCAGGTGCTCAATAGGTATTGGGCGAAGGGGTCATCGCCAAGGCGGGTGATGTAGCCGGTGGTGGAGCCCAGACGCTGCGCCGCGACCAGGATGTTGAGGCTGTCCCCGGCCAGCGAGCGCGTGAAGGTCTCCGCCTCCCCAATCGGTTCCTCTGAGAAGAGCTCTATCAGGCACTCGCCGATGCTGACTATGTCTGGCATTTTTCGTCGCCCCAGCCAGATATGGTTACCCCGACAAGCGGAGGCCGGCCCTTGGTACTAGCGCCTGGTATGGTGTTGAATCCCGACAGGTTGGGACGACCATCCCCCCGGCCCCCTTTCCTTCGGCTGACTCAGGACAGGCTCTGGCCAGGAAGGGGGGAGAATTTGTATCTGAGGGACACCCTCAGACTCCCGGCAAAGGGGCTTCGCCCCTCTGCACACCCCTTTTCCCGCAGCCTGCTCGACGTGCGAGTAAAGAATTAAGGAAGCCCCCACCCCAGAGTCCTCGTCGAGGACTCCTTGGAATGACAATCTGGGCCCCTTAGACGCTCCTAAACCCGCCCGTACGGACGCAGGGGGCCAGTCATGACAGTCTATCCTGATCTGGGGATACGGGTGCCGGGCGCCCTCATGCGGACGCTGTAGACGGAGCTTCGAGACGTGAAGAACATGGTCTGGTTGTCGGGGAGACCCCAGGCGCAGTTGGCCGGCAGCTCCGGCATCGTGATGACGCCGATGTGGTTGCCGTTCTTGTCGAAGACCCAGTGGCCGCCGGGGCCGGTGCAGAAGACGCGGCCCTTGACGTCCACCTTCATACCGTCGGGAACGCCGGTGAGGGAGCCCGTGACGCCTTTCGGACGCCGGCCGGGCGCCTCGGGCGGGTCCACTCCCATGTCGGCGAAGGCCCGGCCGTTGACCAGGGTGCCGTCCGGTTGGACGTCGAAGGCCTTGATGTACATCCACTTCCGGGTGTTGGAGACGTAGAGGATGCTCTCGTCCGGAGAGAAGGCGATGCCGTTGGGGAACTCGAAGTCGGTGGCAGCCACCCTCACGTCGCCGTCGGGGGTGATCCTGAAGACTCCGTTGAACTCGATATCGCGGTCTGAGGGGTCGATGCCGCCGCCGGGGTTGGTGAAGTAGACGGTCCCGTCGGACCTGCCCACCAGGTCGTTGACGGCGTCGAGACGTTTGCCCTCCCAGCTCCGGGCGATAGGCGTGTACGAGCCGTCGTCTTCGCGTCGCGTGATCTGCCGGTTGCTCCCCTCGCAGATGATGAGCCTGCCCTGCAGGTCGAAGGTCATGCCGTTGGAGCCGCCGCTGTTCTCCCGTATGATCTCGGGCTCGCCCCCGGGCTCCACCCGTATGATCTGGGCGCGGCCGATGTCAACGAACAGCAGATAGCCGTCCGGGTGCCAGACGGGGCCTTCCGTAAAGAGGAAGCCGGCGGCAACCAGCTCCGGCTCCGGTGACTCGACGACGTCAGACAGGGTTTCTGGCATCTTGTGCTCCTGGTCCCGTATCATTCCGGGGAGTCCTCAATGAGGAATCCGGCGTGGGGACGGCTTCTGCGACCCTGGTTATCGCCCCGCCTCCCCCAGATTCCTCGTCGCCCCGGACCTGTACGGGACTCGTGGGCTGGCGTGGGCTCCTCGGAATGACACGGGGGCGTCACTGGACCAGGGCCGGACGGCAGGCGTCCATGACCGCCTGGACGGATTCGACACCCGGCCCGGCGGCGACCACGCGGACGATGGCCGTGTCCAGCCCCTCGGCAAGACCGCGGAAGGCCTTGGCCGCTCCAGCCGCCGGTCCATAGTAGCCGACCCTGCGCATCAGCTCGGATGGGAATGCGTCGGCGACCTCGTCGGCCGACGCGCCCCGCCCCCGCATGTCGTCCAGCTCGGCCAGCGCCTCCGTAAAGCCCATGCGCTCGAAGTGAGCCCGGTAGCCCAGGGCGCGCTCTCGCTCCGTGGGGACACGGTCGCCCAGGGCGTAGCCCATGACCGATCTAGCGAAGGCCCGTCTTGCGACGTCCTCGTCGTCGTCGACGCATATGCGGATGTACTCGGCCACGCTGACCTCGCTGGGGTCTCGCCCGGTCCTGGCGGCGCCCTCGGCGATGCGCTCACGGCTCCAGGCGATCTGCTCGGGGGTGCACCAGTTCAGCGCGGCGCCGTTGGCGAGCTCACCCGACAGGCGCAGCATCTCCGGCCCCAGCGCCCCCAGATAGACGGGTGTACGGGGCGGAGGGTCGATGCCCAGCTTGGCTTCATTGAGCGTCACCACCGGCCCCTCGTAGTTGACCTCCTCGCCGGCCAGCAGGGCACGGGTCGTGACGAGGTAGTCCCTCATCATGGACAGGGCGGAGAGCCGCGGCAGCCCCAGGGCCCGGCGCCCCTTCGGACGATATACGGCGCCCGACCCGATGCCGAGAATGAAGCGCCCCGCCGTTAGCTCGCTGACCGTGCCGGCGCTCATGGCGAAGGCGACAGGAGTGCGGTACATGACCGGGCAGACGGCGATGCCGGTGACGAGCCCGCCGTCGGTGACGTCCCGTGTCGCCGCCCATCTGTGAGCGCAGAGCTGGAAGGAGTCCTGGCCCGTCCCCTCGGGGGTCCAGATGCTGGTGTAGCCCAGCCGGGCCGCCTCCCCCGAGAGCTCGCCCTGCTGGTCGAGCGAGAGGCCCAGGGACGCGTCGAGTCCTACGCCTATGTCCATGTATTCTCCCCTACCCCAGCCGAGACTTGAGCGGCCCTTCGACAAGCTCCGGGCGAACGGTCCGGTAGAGACCTGGGGCCTTAGCCGGAAAGAAGCTCCCTGAGCCGGTCGGCGATGATGGCATCCTCGCCCTCGTTGAGGGTGTGGACGTTCATGGTGATTGTGCGGTCACCCGCGACGTAGACCCAGATACGCTGGTCCCCGGCGTCCAGCTCGTCGGCCACCTGCTGCGCCGTCTTTCCGACCGTTCCCGGGTCGAAATCGACGTGGAGGGTAGTGGCCCAGAACCGCCTGTTGTCCACGACCTTGGTCTGGACACTCTCCAGACCCCGCAGGCCCTCCTGGATGGTCGACATCCTCCGGTCGTACTCCATGAAACGGTCCTCGTGGTTCATGGAGAACCAGGCGTCCAGAGCGGAGACGACGCCCACGATCTCCTGTCGGTCCAGCTTCATCGCACGGCCGAAGGCATTGAAGCCGTCGTAGTGGTAGGCGATGAAACCCTGGGCGGCGACGGCGTCCACCAGGTCCTTCTTACCTGCCACTATCCCGGTGGAGTGGGGCGCGCCGAAGTACTTGGCGCCGAAGCACGCCAGGTCCGGTATCTGGGCGCTCTCGCGGAAGAAGTCCAGGGGGTATATCTGCGATGCGGCGTCGGCGATGACAGGGACGCCCCTGTCATGGGCCACCTCCATCGCCTCTTCCAGCGTGACCACTGAGTCGTCCGGATTTTCGCTGCTTATGACGTAGGCGACGGCCGCGGTGTTGGGCCCGATGGCCGCTCCAAGCTGCTCGGCGCTGCACCCGTCGTCCCCGACCACCACCAGCTTTCCGCCTGATAGCGTAAAGCAGCGGTCGAAGCTGTAGCGCTGCCTCTTCTGTAAGACCACCTCGTTCTTCATGCCGGTCGTGTCGGGCAGCCGTCCGATCTTGTCCGGGTCGGTCCCGGCCATGCAGGCGGCGGTGCTGAGAGTAATGGCCGCGGCGCAGCCGGACGTGACGTAGGCCGACTCGGTTCCCAGGACGTCAGCTATGAACTCGCCGGACTTCTCCAGCAGCTCGCGCATCTCCACAAAGTGGAGGTCCGCCTCGTCCATGGCCTGCCGTACCGGCGCCGGAGAGGTGGATCCGCCCAGGATAGTCTGGTTGCCCCGAGCATTGATTACGGGCCTTACGCCCAGTCTTTCGTATACCCTACCGTCCGCAAAGATCGCCATCAGTGTGCCTCCGGTTCTTTTCAAGAGCAGAGTCTTGAGCCTCTTTGTTCGGCCATCCCCTGGCCCCCTTTCCTTCGGCTGACTCAGGACAGGCTCTGGCCAGGAAGGGGGGAAGAATTTGTATCTGAGGGACACCCTCAGCCTCCCGGCAAAGGG
>JADFHV010000121.1 GCA_022566975.1 Chloroflexota bacterium | reverse complement strand
TTTTGCTGATGGCGATGCAGGTGGGCCAGGCCAGGGATCCGTCGTCCAGGTTGTACTCATGGGGACCCTGCTGGGCGACACCCCGGGCGAAGATGCTGACGAACTCCTCATCCACGGTGCAGACCGTGATGCGGGTGCCCTCCGGGCGGTACTCCGATCCTCGGCAGAGCACGTACATCAAGTCGCCCTCGCCCCGGGCGATAAATTGGGGCTGGGTGAACCCAGGACCGAAATTCTCTCCCCGGCCGATGGTGTGGCTGTACTGCAAATTAACGTGGGAAATCTGTTGCGTGGTCATTCTTACCTCCCAATCAAAGCGTTTCTTGAAGGCCGGCCTGGCCCCAGCAACTAGACCGGGGCACTCCGGCTTGAGCGCAGTGACCGAGCTAATGCTTACCGGCCTAAAGAAAAGCCAACTTTTCAAAGCTGCCGGCGACAATAGGCTTGGCATCCAGACCCAGCCAATCCTCCAACAAAGTAGAGTACAGGCCCCGGAAGTCGTTGTTGAAGTGCAGGTCGCCCTCCAGCAGCTTATCTTCCTGCAGGGAAGGATACTCACCGTAGAGACCGCCCTTGACCGCGTCGCCGACGACGAAGGTTATCCCGCCGGAACCGTGGTCAGTGCCGGAGCCGTTGTCATGGACCCGGCGCCCGAACTCGGTGAATACCAGCAGCACCACGTTATCGCCGGCGTCGTGCTCCTTCAGGTCATCGTAGAAGTCGGCGATGGCCCGGCTGGTCTCGGTCCAAAGCCGGGTGTGGTTGGCCAGCTCGCCGGCATGGGTGTCGAAGCTGTTGTAGGGGGCCGTAGTGTAAAGGATCCTGGTACCGAAGCCGGCCAGGTGGGTCTGGGCCATGTTTTTCATGTATTGGCCCACGTCGTCACCGCCGTACTCTACGGTCGAAGTGTAGTTTTCCACGGCGCTGCTGAGGATATCCGCGCCTTTCAAGGCGTCCAGGCCGGTTTGAGCCAGGTAGTCGACCACCGGTCCCTTGCCGAGCATCGGCGAGTAGACCCGGGAGAAGACGTCCAAGGCCTTGGCCCTTTGGGCCTCATCGTCGATACCGGTAAGCACGCCGTAGGTCTCCAGGTCTCCCACCGAGGCGACCGGGACCCCCTTGGCGCTCAGGGCCCTGGGCAGCCCCCGTCCGAAGTTCACCCCCGTGAGCACATTGTCGCCCTCAGGGTCGATCTCCCGGAGGGCACGGCCCAGCCAGCCCTCGGACCCGATTTTGTCGGGTTGCGCCGTGTGCCACACGTCCATGGACCGGAAGTGGGACCGGTTGGGGCTCGGATAGCCGATGCCGTTGATCACCGCGACGTGGCCCTCGTCCCAGAGCCGCTTGATGGCCGCGGCATGGGGCGTCAAGCCGAGCCCGTCCTCCAGGGGCAGGACCTCTTCCGGTGAGATGTGCACGTTGGGACGGAAGTCGTAGTAGAGGCCGTCCTCGTACGGGATGATGGTGTTGAGGCAGTCGTTTCCACCGGAAAGCTGCAAGACCACAACGTTTCGCTCTCGCCCGTTGGAAGCCATTTGACACCTCCGTCCGCTGTCCGGCGCTCATCCGAATTAGGTGTAGTTTAGTCCCGGTTCCATCCCCTGTCAACGGCGTGCCCCTGGGTAACATGCGTGGCGCCACGGCCGGGTTGACACTGTTCAGACGACTGGTGACAATACCCCGGCAGTAGGCACCCTTCGGGATGGACGTAGGGGCGGGGTTTTAGACCCGCCCTCCCTTTGCATCGGTCGGCGCGGCGAAGCCCATGCCCGAAGCCCATGTTAGGGAGGCACTCACCATGAAGATCGTAGGCCTAGAGGCGTGCACCGCCGTAATCCCCCTGAAACGGCCGGCGACGTTCGCAACCCGTGTGGTGCGCGAGCGTCACTTCTGCCTTGTCCGGGCGCGGCGCGAGGACGGCATCGAAGGGCTGGGATACTGCTACGTGGGCAGCCGCGCCGGCCGTCTGGCTACGCTCGCGGTCCGGGAGTTGCTGCGGGACAGCGTCGTCGGACACGACTCGGAGCAGACCGAGCGGATATGGGAGGCCATGTACCGGGAGGCGCTGCTGCAGGGCCGGGGTGGTCTTGTCTTGCGTGCCATGAGCGCCATAGACAACGCCCTGTGGGACGCCAACGCCAAGGCGGCCGGTCTCCCCCTATACCAATACCTGGGCGCGCACCGGAAAGGCACCGTGCCGACATATGCCAGCGGCGGCTACTATACGCAGAGCGCTACTCCCTCCGAGCTCGCACAGGAGGTGGAGGGCTACCTCAAGAAAGGGTTTCGGGCCGTCAAGGTCAAGGTCGGCCGTCTCAGCCCGCGCGAGGACGCCGTACGGCTCGAGGCGGCCAGGAGCGCCATCGGCCCCGAGGTCCAGCTCTTTCTGGACGCCAACAACGCCTGGAGCGACGCTCCCACAGCCATCGCGGCCATCAGGGCCTTCGAGCCCTACGCGCCGGGGTGGATCGAGGAGCCGGTCATGCCCGACGAGGTGGACATGATGGCGGCCATCGCGCAGGCGGTCGATACGCCCGTGGCCACCGGCGAGATCGACTACGGGCGATGGGCCTTCAAACGGCTGCTCGACGCGGGTGCGGCGTCGATTCTACAGCCCGACCTCGGCGTGTGCGGCGGCGTCACGGAGTGGAGAAGGATCGCGGCCCTAGCGGCGGCCCATGGCGTCCCGGTGGCGCCGCACTCGCGACAGGAATCGCACGTCCACCTGGTCGCAAGCACGCCCAATGCCACCTGGCTCGAGTACTTCCCCGACGACTCCATCACCAACATCTCGCGGGTGTTTAAGACCGGCCTGGAGATCAAGGACGGCGAGGCAGTCATCCCAGACCGTCCAGGGTTCGGGATAGAGCTGGACGAGGAGGCGCTCGCCGCCTACTCGGTGGACGGCTGGGGATGACGCGCGCGGGAAAGCGCGTAGGTGGGGGCCTACGTCCCCGGCAGCCTCACCCTGTCCAGTATCCGCTGGAAGTTCCCGCCCAGGACCTTCTGACGTGTCTCCACGGGAAGATCGGCCCACACCACCCAGCCTAGCTGCTGTCTCGGGTCTCGCATCGGCTGATCGGTGCCGAAGACGACGCGGTTCTCGTCGGTGGCCTCCACCAGGAACTCGATGCACCGGTTGGTGACCGCCGTGTAGGTGATCTCGGCGTAGACGTTGGGACGCTCCCGGATGCACGCCGCCACCTCCTCGGCGAAGGCCCAGCTTATCCCCGCGTGGGCGATGAGCCAGCTCACCTCGGGGAACCGGTCGGCGAGCCGGCCAATGGCGGGCACGCCGCCGGTCTCGTCGGCGACGTGGACCAGGGCGTAGAGGCGGTGCCGGTTGCCGAACTCCCACCAGGGCATGAACGCCTGGTCCTCATAGCTCATATTCATCTCTGGATAGGGCTTCATGCCGACGAACCCCTGCCCGACGTAGCGTAGCCTGATCTCCTCCTCCATCTCCGCGGCGCTCATGTGCGTGGGATCGATCACGGCCACGCCGATGACCGGTGTTCCAAAAGACTGCATCGCCCGCCAGATGGTCTCGTTGCCGTCCCTGGCGTCGGTGCATACTGGCCCGTTCCAGCTCATCATCGCTACCCGGTCGATGCCGCACCATCGGTTGACCTCCAGCACCCCCTCGGCGTCACCGTCATACATGACCAGCCTGACGCCGGCCGTCTGGCCGCCCTCGTGCAACGGATGGCTGTGGGCGTCGATGGTGAGTGCCGACAGGGGACGTCCCTCCCGCGCGTCGGCGACTATGGGGTCATCCTCGCGGCGGCGCGGCGCGGGATCCTCGGGCCCCTGTCCGCTGAGGAGCCGCCTCAGGTTACCGCCCGCGATCTTCCGCCTGGACTCGTCCGACACCTGCGCGTAGTCGATATAGGCGCGCGCCGCGCCCGGCGACTTGGCCGTCATTCCGGTGCCGAACAGGAGCCGCTCGTCGCCGAAGTCCGCCACGTAGCGCTCTATCCCCCTGTTGACCTGATAGTTGGAGAACTCGATGTGCAGGTTGTCGTGGAGCTCCATGAGCCGGTGGACGTGCCGTTGCTGGCCCCACAGGTGGTCCGTCATCAGTACCGGCAGCCTCGGGTATCGGGACAGCAGGTCATGGAAGAACGAGAAGACGTCGGCAGCGCCCCAGCCGGTGGGGTGCCGGTCGCTCCCGACCTCCATCAGGGTCAAGATCCGGTGGTGCTGGAGCACCTCAAAGGTCGGGCCCATGACCTCCCGATGGGCCGAGAACCCGCCGGGGACGATCCGCACCGCCCGAATGTCCCGCTCCTCCATCGCCCTGACCATCTCGTCCCCGGTCTCGTAGAAGCCTGGACTGCCCAGCGGAGCGATGCACCATGCGCCGAAGAGACGGCCCGGTGCCTTTGCCAGCTCAGGTGCCAGCCGCTCGTTCCCATAGACCGGGTCGTAGGTCGTGGCCACCGCGTGGACCGCCAGTGCGCCCGCGATCTCCGCCAGGTCCATGTCCTCCAGCAGGTGCTCAGTCGACCACCGCTCCCGGCGGTGCTTCCTCGGCCGCTGGCCAACCATGGCGTGGCAGTCAAAGTACATCAGGTCGGACATAGCTTCCCCCTACGGAGTGCTCGGACGCGGGATCGAATCGTGGTCGAAAAAGTCTGCGGAAGGCCTGGTAGAACCGGGTCAAGCAAAAGCGCCTCGCGCTATTATAGGCTGGTGGGGCCGTGAGAGTAGCACGGCTGAGGTCGCGCGAGCGGCGCGGCCTGTGCTATGAAGCCGCTGAAGCCGATTCGCCGTAGTACATCTGGGGACTCTCGCCGACGATATGGGTAGGCCAACGCAAAAACCGAGGCTTTGGGCAGGGGCCGTGCTGGCCAGCTTCGCGCTGGTTGCGGCCTGCGGGCAGGACGTGACCGCCCCGACGCCAACGCAGACCCTGACCTCGCAGCCTGCTTCGCCCACCGTCGCTCCGGCCGCGCCTCGGGCCCCCACACCCGCGGCGACTGATACGTCCGTCCCGCCTACGATTGCTGCAACCTTGCCACCGACGTCAACCCACACCGTGACTCCAACCATGACGCCCGTGCCACCGGCGACGCCCACCCCTACCCTGTCTCCAACGTCATCACCCACACCGTCTCCATCCCCCACGGCCACCGCAACTCACACCCCGTCGCCAAGCCCGACGGCACAGCCCACGTCGACCGACACCCCTGTCCCGGTTCCCACGCCGGTGCCGACCTTCGCCAACACGCCGACCCCCAGTCCGGTCCCGATTGTCGTGCCGACCTCCACCCCGGTTCCGATAGCGACGGCGACTCCCATCCCGACCGCCACGCCGACGGCGACGGCCACGCCGGCCCCCGCTACGGTCCAGTCCGGTATCATCAACTTCGCGCTGCAGGACCTGGCGATAAAGGCGGGCGACACTGTTGTCTGGACCAACCGCGACAGCTACGCCACCCACACCACCACCTCAGGCAGCAACGGGATGTTCGACGGCCTGGGCTGGGACAGTGGGTTCATGTCGACGAACCAGACGTTCAGCCACACCTTCGCAGCCGCCGGCAGCTTCGCCTACACCTGCAGAGTCCATCCGTTCATGAACGCCACGGTCACGGTGACGGAGTAACTTTGTGAGGCGGGGAGAGCGTATGAGGGCGCGTCCGTTAACGGGTCCGGCCCTCCGACTAGGGCTGATCGCCCTGATGGTCGGGGTCCTGTGGATGCGCCCCACCAAGGAGGCGCGGGCCAAGGAGGCGCAGGAAGCGGTAACGATAGAGCCTCGCTTGACGCCTGCCTCTTCCCTGCGCTCTAGGGAAAGGCTGAAGATGGGAGCTGGTCACAGTCTGATGCTATTTACACAGCTATTGACTTAACTTCCTTGAGCGCTAAGCTCTTTTTGGTGAAAACCAATCCGTCGGGGGTACCCCACTTTCATATTCCTGGAATGTCTAAGCCCTGCCCCTCGAGCTACCACCAGACACCCCCAGCCTACTACCGTGGACCACCACTGACCGAACACCCACACACCACAACTAGCAGCTAATATTAAGAACCTCTTACCCAAGCAACACTTGTCGTTTCGGGACCTTTAGCTGTAAAGTCCATCAGGTTAGATCGGATAACGCACCGGATAGGTTCAGCAATGTCCACGCCGCCGCTGGCAACTCTTACCATCCGGGGAGGCCCCCACGAAGGGGAGACTTTCCCGTTGAGGGAGGGGACGAGCGTGATGGGCCGCTCTCCCGAGAACGAGATAGTGGTGGACGAGGACGGAGTGTCTCGGAGGCACGCCGAAATCCGCGGAGACGCCGACGGGTTCTGGGTTACGGACCTGGACAGCCGAAATGGGACCTTCGTCAACAACAAGGAGGTCGGTACAACGCCTCACCGATTGCGCCACCTGGACCGGATAGAACTGGGTGGAATGACGATCAATACCTTCTGGGTCTTCAGGGAGATCGGAGGGACCGTCCAAATACCTCGGCCTAGCAGATTAATAGGCGGTTAGGTCCTTTTTCTTCTCAACCGCGCCGGCGCAACAAGGGGCTTGTCTTGTCCGCAAGTTGGTGCCATCGGCGAGTCCTGCTGTAAACGCCAGTCTAAATTGAGTTAAGCCTCGTGTTCTCTCCCTAAACATCAACCCCTACACAACCCTCTGCGGCCACGTGCCC
>JADFHV010000120.1 GCA_022566975.1 Chloroflexota bacterium | reverse complement strand
CCATGGGGTCGGTCCGCTCTTTTGCAGCCGGGCCGTCTCTTCAGCCGAGCCTCTCGACATTGTATCCCAATCCATTGACGCCGTTGCCTTATCTGGTTCGGTTGGGGCCCACGTGGCTGCCCGGCCGGGCGCTTCCCGCTTGACCACCCTCGTTAGCCGTCCGTATGATGTCGCTCGACGGTCGGGAGCGGCCCCGACCGGCAGCAGGCCGCAGAAGCCGTTGAGAGGAAGTTGGGCGTGGAGCTAGAAGACTATATCAGGGATGTCCCCGACTTCCCGGTGGAAGGTGTCCTGTTCAAGGACATCACGCCGCTGCTCAAGGACCCGCCGGCTTTCCGAGAGGCGATAGACAGGCTTGCCGGCCGCTACGCAGGTGTCGATGTGGACTGCGTCGTCGGCATCGATGCCCGGGGGTTCTTCTTGGCCGCGCCCCTGGCCTTCGTCATGGGTAAGCCGATGGTCCCGGTCCGCAAAGAGGGCAAGCTTCCCTCGGAGACCTACCGCGTCAAGTATGAGCTCGAATATGGCTTCGACGCGGTGGAGGTGCACCGGGACGCAATCAACGCCGGAGACCGTGTGCTGATCGTCGACGATCTTCTGGCGACGGGCGGGACCATGGCCGCCGCCGCCAAGCTCGTGGAGCAGGCAGGCGGCCGCGTCGCGGGGATAGCCGTTCTGGTCGAGCTGACGGACCTGGACGGCAGGAGCCGCCTCGAGGGGTACGACGTCTACTCCCTCATCCAGTTCTAGGGAGTCCGCCCTCCGCGCCCTTTCAGCGAAGCGTTTTGCCGCACTTCTGACTCTGGACGAAAAATACGTGATTTGCCTTTCATGATTCAAGATAGCGTGCAAAACGACTCAGAACACTCCGAAAACAGTTGTGATTGTCCGCACAATCTTGACAGAACCGTGATCCTCTGAAAAGATAGTGTGGGTGTGATAGGGAGTGATCGTAGCGGTCAGGGCACAGGACGATGGTCTACCGAGTTGCAGCGACTCACACGGTCCAATTCCTGGAGGCAGTAGACATCTTCCAGGGACTACCCGAGCGCGATCTGGAGCGCGTCGCAGCCCTTTGCCAAGGGTGGGACTTTAGTGAAGGGGACTGCCTGGGAGTGCAGAACGAGCCGGGCAGCCGTCTGTACATCGTACGAGAGGGAGAGGTTACCGCCACCCACGAGTCGCCGGAGGCGAGTGTCGTGGTCCGGACCATGAAGCCCTACGAGGCGTTTCCGGTGGCGGTGCTGTTTGATCCCCCGTTGCTCGTTACGACGACCCACGCAGCAACGCCTGGCAGCGGTCTCGTGATCCCCAGGGCACAGCTACGGGAGCTCTTTGAGTTGGAGCCGAGGGTGGGAATGCACGTATACAGGGCCGTCTGCGGTATCCTTGCCGGCCGGTACCGGTACACCCTGGAGAGGTTCGCCTGACCGATCCGACGCGGAGGTGCTCTATGGCAGTCATAGCAATGGGTGGCCTGTCCGGAGGCGGCGGGAGAAAGCTCGGACCCCTGGTTGCCCAGCGAATCGACGCTGACTACGTAGACAGGTTCATACTTACCGACGTGGCCCGCCACGCCGGGGCAACCGTCGAGGCACTGCACGAGCGGGAGGAGCGGCCGCCAACCAGAGGCGAGAGGTTCTCGCGAATCCTCCAGCGCATCCTCGAGCGGTCGGCCGTGACCGGTGCCGGCGGAGACCCATACTTTGGGCCGGGCGTCGCGGCGTACCTGACCCAGGAGTTCGAGGACCTGCCCCAGCCCACCATCACGCGAGGGCACGAGTTGGAGGACGAGAAGTACTTCGAGGCCGTAAGTAAGACCATGCATGACCTCGCGGCCGTGGGTAACGTCGTTATCGTTGGGAGAGGTGGCTACATAATCCTTAGGGACGTGCCCGGGGTGCTCCGAGTCGGCGTCGTCGCTACATTGGAAGACCGCATACAGACGATAGTGGAACGTGAGCGCATCGACCGCGAGGAGGCGGAGCGCACGGTGCAGGCCAGGGACAAGGCCCGCGTGAACTTCTTCAAGCGCTTCTTTGGCATCGAGCATCCGGACAGCCCGGAGCTCTACGACCTGGTGGTAAACACCAGCGACATGGACCTCGACTACTCCGTCGATATTGTCGTTGGGGCGTCGGCGGCCCTGGAAGAGGGAAGGCTTCGCCCCAAGGTGACGGCGCCCGTCTGACCTTCCAGATCTCCAACGGGACAGCCTCGATTGTCTGCACGACTTGACGAAAAGGCCAGGCTCAAAACCTGGCCTTTTTGTATGGTTGAAACTGGCGCAAGTGCCGTGTTCGTCTCAAGACGGCCCTGACATGATCCGGATTGAGACCTCTGTTGTATTAGAACAGGGGACGAGATGACACGAGCGCCTCGCATAATATGGCACGCGCCGGTCGAGACCCGGCGTTGGCCGGCCCGTACCACTCGCGCAGAGACCTGCCATGTCCGCCAGCAGCGAAAGCTCCCTCGAACCTGCACGGCCTGCGTTCTCCGACACGAGTCAGCTGGCCCAAGCGCTGGACGCGGTCGGTGAGGCCGTGGCCATCATCGGCCATGACGGCAGGATAGCCTACGTCAACGGCGCCTGCCGGCGACTCTACGGCTACCACGACCGGGAATTGGTCGGCCAGTCCTTTGGCACCCTGTGCGCCGACGCTCAGCCGTTGCCGATGAGCGTCCGAGAGCCCGCAGCTCTGAACGGCGTCCACCGTCGTAAGGATGGGAGCACATTTCCTGCCGAAGTCCAGGTCCAGCGGCTTGAGGCCCCGGGATGCCCACGGTTTGTCGCCCTGATCACGGACTCGACCGAGCGCAGGCAGCTCGAAGCCCAGCTGTTCGAGGCGCAGAGGATGGGGACAGTCGGCAGGCTGTCGAGGGGTCTGGCTCACGACGTTGACAACCTGTTGGCCGCCATCGCCTGCTACGTCGGGTTAGCCTCTGAGGCCCTGGGCCCGAAAGACGACGTCCAACGCCATCTTGGAGAGATCCGAAACGCCACCGAGGGAGCGGCCCGGCTCACCCGACGGCTGCTGGCCTTCTCTCGAGGGCAGCCGGTGGAGCCGGTGGAGACAATACTGGACGGCCTGGTCATCGAGCTGGAGGGTATGCTCAGACATCTCGTCGGCGAGGCTATAGAGCTGGTCATCCTTCCCGGGTCGGACGTCGGCCGAGTGCTGATCGACTCGGGCCAGGCTGAGCAGGTCCTCGTAAACCTGACCGTCAACGCATGCGACGCGATGCCGGAGGGCGGTAAGCTCATCATCAGGACCGACGAGGTCACCCTGGGTCCCGATCTCCTGAGCAACTATCCTGGGGTAGAATGCGGGGAGTTCGTGGAGCTGGACATTACCGACACCGGGGTGGGTATGAGCGAAGAGGTCAAGGCGCGTGTGTTCGAGCCCTTCTTCACGACCAGGGGGCCGGAGGGTGGCACAGGTCTGGGGCTGTCCACGTGCCACGCGATCGTGTCCCAGGCCGGAGGGTTCATCGCGGTTGACAGCGAGCCTGGGAGAGGGTCCACCTTCCGCGTCTACCTGCCCAGGGTCGAGGAGGCGCTCGGCGCTTCCACCGGGCGTGGCGATCGGCGGCGCCTGTCCGTCGGCACGGAGACCGTCCTTCTTGTGGACGACTAGCCCCTGATACGCGAGCTGGCGGGCTCGGTGCTTCGCCAGCAGGGCTACCGTGTGCTCGATGTCGCCAATGGAGACGAGGCCCTGAGTCTTGTCCGGCAGGGGACGGGCGAAGAGGTCCATCTCCTGCTCACCGACGTTGTCATGCCTCTCATGGGTGGGCGGCAGTTAGCAGTTAGCGGAGCGCGTGACCGCAATATACCCGAATGCCAAGGTGCTCTTCACCTGGGGCTACGGCGAAGAGTCTATCGGGCCGCTGGAGTGCTCCCGGACCGAGTGGGCCTTCACCCCTGAGTCGCTTGCGGAGCTAGTCGGCGCGGTCCTGGAGAGGTGAGCTAGCCCCGCGCGGCCTCAGGCCCGAGGTAGAGCGGCGTGTCCGGCCGGCCCTGGAACCCGCCAGAGCGCCCCGGCACTCCCTCAATGATCGGGACGGCGCGAACCGGAATGGCGTGGTTACTCCGGGTTGCGCTCCATATCGCAATCCACTAGAATGTCTCAACCTGATTCCAAGTGTCGCGTCAGGACGGTCTGGCCCTGGGCCGTCGTTAGATACGTGTGATAGTTGCCCGGGCATGGGGATATCGCCAGTGCCCGCGGGTGATATGGTCGTTTCTGGGGGGAGCCAAATGGCGAATCTGCTCGAGATCGAGGACCTGGCGACGTACTTCTTCACGCATGACGGGATCGTGAAGGCAGTGGACGGGATCTCATACAAGCTCGAGGAAGGCGAGATCTTGGGCATTGTGGGGGAGAGCGGTTGCGGAAAGAGCGTCAGCGCGCTCTCCATAATGGGCCTCGTGGCCACCCCGCCTGGCAGGATCGTCAACGGCAGCGTGAAATTTGAAGGGGAGAACCTGCTTGAGTTGGACGCGTCGGAGATGCGTCGCATCCGGGGCAACCGCATAGCGATGGTCTTCCAGGAGCCGATGACATCGCTGAACCCTGTCTTGACCATAGAGCGTCAGCTCACTGAGACCCTTGAGCTCCACCAGGGTATGGGCAAGCAACAGGCTCGCGAGCGAGCGGCCGAGCTATTGAGGCTTGTGGGCATCCCCGACGCCGAACGGCGCCTGAAGGACTATCCCCACCAGTTCAGCGGTGGGATGCGACAGAGGGTCATGATCTCCATGGCCCTTAGCTGTAATCCCAGGTTGATCATCGCGGACGAGCCCACCACCGCTCTGGACGTCACCATTCAGGCCCAGATTCTAGACCTGATGTCATCTCTGGCGGAGCAGTTCGGCACGGCGATGATAATCATCACTCACAACCTGGGCGTTGTGGCCCGGTATGCCCGGAATGTGATCGTGATGTACGCCGGCAAGATCATCGAGTCGGGCACCGCGGAGGAGATATATCACAACCCCAAACACCCCTACACGATAGGGCTGCTTAGGTCCGTCCCGAGGCTGGACGAGAGCACCAGAGTCAGGCTGCAACCGATAGAGGGGTTGCCGCCGGACCTGGTGGACCTGCCGGTGGGCTGCTCATTCGCGCCACGGTGCAAGTTCGCCTACGAGAAATGCACTCAGGAGACCCCGTCCCTTATGACGACAGTAGACGGACACGAATCGGCCTGCTGGCGCCACGCGGAGCTCACCGAGCTGACTGCCGCAGAGGCCTAGGGAGATAACGATGGTAGAGGCTCAAACCTCACAGACGACTGACGGCGATCAGGAAATCCTCCTAGACGTCAAAAACCTCAAGATGTATTTCCCGGTCACGTCGGGGATCATCATGCAGCGGACGATCGCCCAGATCAAAGCCGTCGATGGCGTGTCGTTCTTCATCAAGAAGGGCGAAACGCTGGGCCTCGTGGGTGAGAGCGGCTGCGGCAAGACCACGACGGGCAGGTGCATCCTGCGCCTGTATGAGCCTACCGGTGGAGAGGTCACGTACGAGGGCCAAAACCTACAGGAGATGGGCAGCGGCGAGATGCGTCGGATGCGGCGCAAGATGCAGATCATCTTCCAGGACCCCTACGGGTCTCTGAACCCGCGCATGACTTGCGGTGACATCGTCGGGGAGCCACTTATTGTCCACAAGCTCACGTCAGGCAAGGGCGAGTATCGGGACAGGGTAACCGAGCTGCTGACGGTCGTGGGTCTTAACCCCTACATGGCCGACCGGTACCCCCACGAGTTCAGCGGTGGACAGCGTCAGCGCATAGGCATCGCCAGAGCCCTTGCCGTCAACCCCGCCTTCATCGTCTGCGACGAGCCCGTTTCGGCGCTGGACGTATCCATTCAGGCGCAGGTAATCAACCTGCTGGAGGAGCTCCAGGAGGAGTTCGGCCTCACGTATCTTTTCATCGCCCACGACCTCTCGGTGGTACGGCACATCAGCGACCGGGTAGCGGTGATGTACCTGGGCCATATCGTTGAGATAGCGGACCGGAACGAGCTCTACGAGAATCCTCTGCACCCATACACGAAGGCCCTTCTATCGGCCGTGCCGATACCGGACCCGGTCGTCGAGGCGCAGCGGGAGAGGATCATTCTAGAGGGCGACGTCCCCAGCCCCCTGAATCCACCGCCAGGTTGTGTGTTCCACACACGCTGTCCCATCGCCATCGACGACTGCCAGCTCGAGGTCCCTGACCTGCGAGAGGTCACCCCGGAGCATTGGGTCGCGTGCATCAGGGTCGACGGCTACGCGGAGGCCAAGCCCTAGCGCAGCCTCCGGAGTCGCCTCAGAGCCTGGTCAAACGCGCCCAGGTCGAACGCTGTCCGCCCGGACGTCGCAGGACCTGGCGTCGGCGGTCCGCCCATCGGCCCTCTGGTGAAGTCAGGGGTGTTCCTGCTGCTGCGGTCTCCCGACATGCTCGACTCGGGGGAGATATACTGTAACGCCATCCAGCCGTACCCCCGCCGGGAGTCGCGCTGACGTGACGATTCGCGTCGCGGCCATCGGCGTGAGCCACTGGCACTCCCTGTACGACGCCGCATACCTTCGACACCTGACCGCCATGCGCGACGTGGAGATCGTCGGCGTCCACGACTGGCGGCGGGAGGTGGCGGAACATCGTGTCAGAGAGATAGGTGGAGGTAT
>JADFHV010000119.1 GCA_022566975.1 Chloroflexota bacterium | reverse complement strand
ATTCGGTGCACAGGTTCTTGGTCGCGTCCTTGTGGTCGAGGCCGGCGACCAGGCGGCACTTGCTGCAAGTAAAGGTCTCCTCCTTTGGGACGCGATCGCCGCAGAAGGCGCAGCTCACCGTCTGCCTTTCGATGCAGATGGTGCACATCCTACGATCCTCGTCGTAGTGCTTTTCGCACACCGGCTGGCGCTGGCACTCGGGGCATTGGAACGTGAGCCTGCCCTGGCCTACCCGCTCGGCACCGGCCTGGCAGAATTCCGTCTGTGCGACGCCGATGTTTACGGTCTGGCCGGCGATATTGCCCTCACCGGTGAGGATGTTTCTGATGTTGGCGGCGGCGGGCGCCGGAGTCTCGGTGGGCGGCCCACCCGGCGAGCCCTGTCCGGCCACGTTACCCTCGCCGACGGCTATGTTTCTCACGTCAGGGGGCGGTCCGGTGGGGTCAGGGGCGAACTCCGTGGCTGCGGGCGTGTCGCTGAGAGCCTTGCCGCACTCGTCGCAAAACTCCTGATCGTGGTCCGCTACGTACTCGGCTTGGCAGTGAGGACAAATGGCCATGGTGACTTCACCCCTGTAGGCGGCTCCAGCATTATTCTACATCGTGCACGCAACCCTTGACAACGGCGGTAGCTTTGGCCGGGGGCTCGGCGCCGTGTGCTACAATGCGCCACCTCGGGCCGCCCGGCGGCGGCAGCCCGAATCGACGACTGACCCGAGACCCAGCAACACCTGACTCGTTCATTGGAAGTGAGCTAGTGCCAAGGAAGACCGTCTTCGTCTACTCCGATGAACTGTCTCGCCACGTGTTGAGCGAGTCCCACCCCATGAAACCGGCCCGCCTCAGGCATACCTACGAGCTGCTCCAGGCATATAGGGCCTTCGATGCGGCCAACTCTCGGGTTGTGGAGCCCAGGCGGGCGACCGAAGACGAGGTCCTGCTGTTTCACAGCCGCGAATATCTGGAGGCGGTTAAGAGCTTCGGCCTCGGAAAGAGCGATCTGGATGCATCAGCCTTTAACTTCGGCCCGGGAGACAACCCGGCCTACGAGGGCATGTACGACGCCGCTATCTGGTCAACGGGAGCATCCCTCAGAGCGGCCGAGCTACTGATATCCGGAGAGGCGGACGCCGCCTACAGCATATCGGGCGGTCTGCACCATGCCATGCCGGGCTACGCCTACGGCTTCTGCGTGTTTAACGACCCGGTTATCGCCATAAAGCATCTGGTGGCCCAGGGTATGCGCGTGGCCTACGTGGACATAGATTGCCACCACGGTGACGGCGTCCAGCACGCGTTCTACGACACCGACACGGTGTTGACCGTCTCCCTACACGAGTCGGGCGAGTTCCTCTTTCCTGGCACCGGGTTCGTCCAGGAGAGTGGGGCGGGTAAGGGCAGGGGCTATTCCGTGAATGTGCCTCTATACCCGTACACCTCGGACGACGTCTACCTCTGGTCCTTTCGCGAGGTGGTCCCACCGCTGATCGAGGCCTTCAGGCCAGACGTCCTCGTCACCCAACTGGGCATAGACTCCCACTACCTTGACCCCATCACTCATATCGCGTTGACGGTACAGGGGTTCGCGGAGGCGGTGGCGGAGCTCGCCCGCCTTGCGCCGGGCAGGTGGCTGGCGCTGGGCGGGGGAGGCTACGACCTGCAAGCCGTGGCCAGGGCCTGGACTCTAGCCTATGGCGTCATGTCCGAGCAGAGCTTCCCACAAGAGGTCCCCCAGTCCTACCGAGAGCGCTACAGTGTGACCGGCCTCCGAGACCCTGAAGAGCTGCCCATCGAGCAGTCGATCAAACACGAAACCCGCGCCTTCGCCGAGAGCAGCGTGGCGGCGGTGCAGCGCCTCATCTTCCCGACGCACGGGCTCCGGACCGCGTAGTCTCGCCTCTATCCGTACTCTAGCTAGGGTAATAGCAAGGAGGGAGCGTATCCTCGACCCAGTGTGATGTCGCTTCTTGCTCAAGCCGAGACCCGATACCAAGCGGGATCATAGCACTACCATCCCCTCCCTTACCGCTGCCTCGTATCTGCGCCTAACCTCAGCGTGAACCCGTTCAACCTCTTCATCGCCCTTCCCGGCTCTCATCTCGACGAGCTTCACGAGCTTCTCAACCTCATGCCTTAGGGGGGCCTTGTCCACCACGACACCTCCCTCTCTTGTGAGCCGTTTCAAGTGGTCCCACATATTCTCGTAGCAACCCCCGTCCACGAAGATGACATCGTAGGGGCCTGGCAAGTCGGGCAGGATGTCATTCGAGTCCCCACGAAACACTCGCACCCGTTTGGCCAGCCCTTTGCGAGCAATCGCCTCCTCAGCCAAAGCGGCATGCGAGGCGTCGGTCTCAATCCCATCGACCGTAGACTCAGTAGCACCGGCACTGGCCATTAAAGCGAGGTTGTAGCCCAGAGCGCACCCGAGTTCAAGAAAACTGCGCGGACTTATCAGGGCCGCGATGACAGGCCACATGGGAGCCTGATACGGTGGGCTGGGCCAAGCCGAACAGATGCCTTCGCCGTACGCTTCGTTATGCTCGATCCTGTGCAGGTGTGTGGCCTCATACAGATCGAAATGGAGCATCATCCGCTCCTTGAACACCGGAAGTAGAGCGTGCGTCCAACGGAGGTAGATGTTCCGGTCGTGGTCGGTCTCGAATCGAATATCCAAGCTAGGTTATCGAGGCAAGTAGGTAGTACAGGCCGGCGCCCAGCAAGCCGCATACGGGGAACGTTAGAACCCAGGCCAGGACGATTCCCCTCGCCACTCCCCAGCGGACCGCCGACAGGCGGCGGGTCGAACCCATGCCCAGTATGGACGATGTGATGACATGGGTCGTACTGACGGGGATCCCGATGCGCGAAGCCATCTCGATGACGCTCGCGGCGGCGCTCTCCGCCGCGAAACCGTGCACCGGGCGCATCTTGACGATCCGCACTCCCAGGGTTCGGATGACCTTGTAGCCACCCAGATAGGTCCCCGCCGCCATCACGGTGCCGGAAAGGACAATGACCCAGAATGGGATTTCCAGGGTATCCATAGTGAATGCCGGTGACACGAACAGCGCCAGCGTGATGATCCCCATCGTCTTCTGCGCGTCGTTCGACCCGTGGCTGAAGGCCATCGCCGCCGCTGTCAGGATCTGCAGCTTGCTGAACAGCGCCGTGACCATGACGGGCGTGGATCGCCGAAATATCCAGTAGATGGCCAGCATGACGGCGTAGGCCATGAGGAAGCCGAGGATGGGTGAGAACGCGAGGCCCAGCAGGATCTTCTGTATGCCCGACCCGAGCCCCACCGTCCACTCCACCACCAGTACCCCCCAGCCCGCCTGGGCGATGCCGGCGCCGGCGACCCCTGCGACAAGGCTGTGACTGCCGCTCACGGGCATGCCGAACCTGGAGGCCAGGAACACCCAGATGGCGGCGGCGGCAACCCCGCCACCCACGGTCAACAGCGTGATCACGTCTGGATCGACCACGCCCTTGGCGATTGCCTTGGCGACCGCGGTGCCTGTAATGGCCCCGAGGAAGTTCATGCTGGCGGCCATCAAGACCGCCGCCAGCGGCGACATGACACGCGTCGAGACAACAGTGGCTATGGCGTTGGCAGCGTCATTGAAGCCGTTGGCGAAGTCGAAGGCGACGGCGACGAGGATTACGAGGACCAGGAAGCCGAGGGACTCGGCGTCGATCATCGGCCCTGGCTTCCCTCAGCGGACGTCATGAGTGCTTGAGGACAATCCCTTCGAGCACGTCGGCGGCGTCCTCCGCCCGGTCTGTAGCCTGTTCCAGGTCGTCGTAGATGTCGCGCCATTTCAGTATGTCGGTCACGTCGTAGTCGCCGCTGAAGAGCTCGGCCCTTGCCCGGCTCGCCGCCTTGTCGGCCTCGTTCTCCAGCCGGTTTATCTCCACGGCTAGGGGCAGTATGTCCTTGAGCTTGGAGCCCCTTGTCGACAATAGGGCCATGGCCCTCTCTAGCTCGTCCGCGCACTGGACTATGATCGTCGCCAGGTGCCTGGCATGCTCGGTGGTCTCTTCAATCGCGTACTCGAGGATATAGTGGGCCGCCTCATCCATGGCATCCACCACGTCGTCCAGCCGGCCCGCCAGCGCCAGAATGTCCTCGCGGTCGATGGGGGTCACGAAGGTGCGGTGCAGAGAGTGGGTGATGTCGTGGATGATCTGGTCCCCGAAGTCCTCCAGGTCCTTGATCTCCTGTACCTTGGCGGGGACGTTCTCGAAATTCTCCATCAGGTCCTGCAGCCTGACGGCGACCTTCTGGATGTTTAACGCGCTCTGGTGCAGGAGGAAGAAAAACCGGTTCTCCTTCGGCATGAACGACAGTGAGAACCTCATGGCACGCCCCTTTGGGATGGATTGGCATCTGAGCACAAGGGTAGAGCGTTATGGCCGCAAAGAAAAGGCCCTTCCACCGGTGGAAGGGCCATGGGTGCCTCAAGAAAGCCTAGAGTGTCAGCTCTTTTTTCCGCGATTCGGGCCAGCTCGTGCGGGAGACCCTCGCCCGGTGCGGGCACTCGCTGGGCGCGCGCATGGCCTCATCGGCCCCTCAGCGCCGCCTCTAGCCCTTCATCCAGAGTTGGATGGTTGAACTTGAAGCCCGTGCCCATCAGCTTGGAGGGATCAAGGAGGGCGCTGGCGAGCAGCGCGTGTGCTACCTCTCCAAAAAGGACTCTCAGGGCGAAGGCGGGAACTGGGAACAGGGTAGGGCGCGATACCGCACGGCCAAGAGCCCGGGTGAACTCGGCGTTGGTGACCACCTGGGGAGCCGCGACGTTGACCGGACCCTCGACCGCCTCCGTCTTGACGCAGTGGGCGATCACCCGGACCATGTCCTCCAGCGAGACCCACGGCATGTACTGCCTGCCGTTGCCCAGTCTACCTCCGATCCCAAGCCTGAAGGGAAGGAGCATCTTGGCCAAAGCGCCCCCGCCACGGTCCAGCACCAGTCCGGAGCGCATGTTCACGACGCGGATACCGGCCTCCGCCGCGGGCCCGCACGCGGTCTCCCACTGGTGGATTACCTCGGCCAGGAAATCGGACCCGGCCGGGCTGTTCTCTGGCAGCAGCTCGGCGCCGCGATCTCCGTAGTAGTCCTTGGCCGAGGCGCTGACCAGCACGTTGGGAGGCGAGCTCATGCCGGCGATCGCCTCGGACAGCAGCCGAGTCCCGTTTAGACGGCTGTCCCGTATGCGTGCCTTCTTGGTCGCTGTCCATCTTCCCTCGGCTAGACTCTCGCCGGCGAGGTGGACTACAGCCTCCACGCCCGCCAATGCCTCCGGGTCCAGACTGCCGCGCGCTGGGTCCCACTGGACCTCGTCATCGCCGACCACCGGCCGCCTGACGAGCCGCACCACGCTGTGTCCTTCGCCCGTCAGAGAATGGACCAGCGCCGAGCCTACGAATCCAGAGGAGCCGGTGATCAGTATTATCATGAGAACGGAGGTCTGATCGTGTCGAACCGCGGCTGCCGGGGGCGTGGGAGCGGGCGCGAATAGGCATCCACGGCTACGACGAATCCTTTACAGCAACACGGCGTCACCGATATAATCACATGCGGCCGGGCCCCAGTATACCATAGGCCGGCCCAGGTCAGAGAGGTAGCGTTTGGCGGCCCGACGCATATTGGAGATACCCCATCCGGCCCTGCGGCAACGGGCCAGAAAGGTCCGCAGTCTGGATTCGTCCACCCTGCGCCTTGCTTACGACATGGTGGATACCATGCGGGAGGCGCGAGGCGTCGGGTTGGCTGCCAACCAGGTGGGCGTCCTCAAGCGTGTGATCGTGGTCGAGTTGCCTGAGGAGGAAGAGGCCAGCATCTACATCAACCCCGAGATCGTTCACCGTGAGGGCGAACGAGAGGTCGAAGAGCGGTGTCTCAGTATCCCCGGATATAAGGGACTTATCACCCGATCGGTCTGGGTACGATTCCGGGCGATGGACCATACCTCCAAGGTCGTTAAGCTCAAAGCCGAAGAGCTACTGTCCCAGACGCTGGAGCACGAGGTCGACCACCTCAATGGGATACTGTACAGCGACCATCTCAAAGAGCACGAGCAGCTTATCCCGGTGTCGGCGGAGCCCGAAGAGCAAGAAGGCTCCGGCGACGAAGGTGAGGGCGCTGTAGGTGTAACCTCACCGGCCGCACCGCAGGTGGCATCCCGACCGGGTGAGCTCGCTGGGCCCGCCGGCGGCAACGAAACACCGGCATCTCTGAAAATCAGGTGATGTTATCCATCATGAGAGCGGCCCTACCATCCGCCTAGGCCAAGCTCCAGCGATAGTGTCGAGACTCTCCGGCCCGTCCGCCGTCACATCGACTCCCAGTGATCGGTCAGTTTCTCTCCTGCTGGGGAAGCTGCGGGAGTTTTTCGCCGCCAGAGGGGGCG
The DNA here is from genome assembly GCA_022566975.1 of Chloroflexota bacterium. The sequence goes on along the minus strand of JADFHV010000119.1, from coordinate 327 downwards.
ACGCATACCTCGTAGGTGGGGTGGTGCGGGACCTGCTCGCGGGCCGCGAAATCAGTGACATCGACATCACAGTCGTGGACCCGGTGGATGTCGCCAGCGATCTCGCATCGACCGTAGGGGGCCGCGTGGTGCCTCTGGACGACGACAGGGACATCGTCCGAGTAGTTGTTCCGTCGGGAAAGAGCCCCTCGTTCGTCGACGTGAGCCGCATGCGCGGCGGGATCGAGCAGAACCGCCGCGATGAGCTCATCGAGCGCCCTGTCCACGACGGCAGCGATGTCCCCGCTCTCGACGCCCTCGCGCGCCAGGCGCTCGGCATCTTCCAGG
>JADFHV010000118.1 GCA_022566975.1 Chloroflexota bacterium | reverse complement strand
CCCGTAAGGCGGGAGTGCGTGAGGAGGCCATCGAGGTGGTGGCGAACCAAAGCGACCTCGGCTCTCTCACCAAGGAAGAAGCCGTCATCGTGCGGTACGCACGGGAGCTGTTCCAGGACCACCGCGTCTCCGGCGATACCTTCGACGCCGCCAGGTCCCGGCTCGGCGACCAGGGCGTCACGGAGCTGACGGCGACACTTGGCTATTACGCCATGCTCGCCTGCGCCCTCAACGCCTTCCAGGTGGAGCCTGCGCCAGGCACGCCCAGGCTGCCGTGACGTCGGCTGCCCCCGCGCCCGCGGCATGACCTTGCTGTCCTGCTCCAGGGGTCCGGCCGAAAAAGGGATCGCCCACCTCAATCCCGGGCCCTGGATGGCCGTGTGACCAGCCGCCATGTTAGCGCGGCGACAAACAGCCCCGCCAGGGCTGCCAGAGCCAGGCCGCCCAGTCCCGGGACCGGCGCAGCCTTGACCGTCGCGGTGGCAGAGGAGATCTCCGTAGCACCGTCCGCCTCGTAGTAGACCACGCTCACCGTGTCGCCGGGCTGGACCCACACGGCTCCGTCTTCGGCCTGAGTCGACGCCGCGTTGGAGTTGAGCGTCACCTGGCCCAGGTAGAGGGCCGAGGTCGGGCTGGCGGAGGCGTCGGCCTCGCCCGCGACCTCGGCGATGGCGAGCCACTCGCCGCCAGGGTCCGAGTCGCTGAAAACCCTGACGCGATGGCTCGCGGCGGCGTAGCTGTCACGGCGGTCGAACTCGAAGGTGAACTGGACCGTGTTCGTGGCGTCGGCGTCGGTGAACAGCGCGATCTCGTCCGCCGAGTTCAGGCAGCAGGTCACCAGGGTGGGCACACCGTCTACCGTCGCCGTCTGAGCCGGCTGCAGCCTAAAGGGAGTGTTGGCAGGCGATGCCTGGTCGTAGCCGCACCCCTCGCTCAGGCTATAGACCTCCGGGTGGGGCTGGCCCGTAGCCAGGCTCAGCAGGGCGCCGGCAGGCACCTTGGCCGGCAGAGCGGTCCACGTGGCCGTGCAGGTCCCCAGGGTGGTCAGCCCAGCGTCCTTGACGTAGAGAGCGGCGGTCTGGCCGGGCGCAAAGGACTGCACAACGTTACCGGCACCGTCCTGGAACTCGACGGAGTCTTCCTCCACGGCCGCTAACAGACCCGACCGCTGCGCTGGTATCAGCATCAGCGTCAGGGACACGGCAGCGACGGCCCGCATGACCAAGCGTCTCATCCCGCCTCCGCTCCGAGGGGATAGTGACAGAGAGGAGGGTCGAGCGAGCGGCCGTAATACGGCTGCGCCTTCAGGTGGTCAATCGGTGAGGATGATTAGCGCAAGCCAGGGATGCGGTTAGCTCAGTCACCGAGGATCGCGTCGACCTCCTCCAGGTCTTCGCCGGTCAGGTGCCAGCCTGCCGACTTGGCATTGGCGGTCACCTGCTCGGTCTTGGTCGCCCCGGCGATGACCGAGCTTACCATCGGCCTGGCCAGCAGCCAGGCGAAGGCGAGCTCCAGCAACGTGTGGCCGCGCTCCTCGGCGAAGCGCTCCAGGGCCTCGAGGAGGTCGAAGTTGGCGTCGATGAACATGCCCCGGTCGTTCTCAGACAGCCGGGTCCCTGACGGGGTCGGCTGGCCACGACGGTACTTGCCTGTCAGAAAGCCGTTGGCCAGGGGAAAGTAGGGCAGGATGCCGATGCCGTACTCATTGCAGAAAGGCACCAGCTCCTTCTCCGGCTCCCGGACCATCATACTGTGGTGGGGCTGGACGCTGACAAAGGAGTTGATGCCCAGGCTACGGGAGGTCCATACGGCCTCGCACACCTGCCAGGCGGCGAAGTTGGAGCAGCCGATGTACCGCACTTTGCCCTCTCGCACCAGGTCGTCCAGCGCGCGCAGGGTCTCTTCGATTGGCGTCGACTCGTCGGTAAAGTGGATCTGGTACAGGTCGATGTAGTCGGTGTCCAGGCGCCTGAGGCTCTCCTCGACCTCGGCCATGATATGTTTGCGGGAGTTGCCGGACCGATTTGGACCCTCGCCCGTCTTACCGGACACCTTGGTGGCGATAAGCGCCTCGTGGCGCTTGCCCTTGAGGGCCCTGCCGATGTACTCCTCAGAGAGCCCCTGGCTGTAGGTGTTGGCCGTGTCCAGCAGGTTGATGCCCTCGTCCAACGCCTGGTCGATGACCAGCGCTGTTCCCTCGGGATCGATCCTCCCGCCGAAATTGTTGGTCCCGAGACCGATGGCGGACACCTTCAGCCCTGAGTCCCCCAACTGCCGGAATTCCATGGGGTCATCTCTCCCATTGGCCGTCTAAGTGAAGATACGGAGCGACGCCACAGGGCGGCGCCGAGGGCATTGTACTGCGGCGCAAGTACGCGGTCAAACGAGAAAGAGACGACACCCTGAAGAGGGTGACAACGGTGCCGCTTACGCCGATGCCGCCCTTTACGGGCGGTACACCACGAGGCCCCGTTGGAAGGTCCTGGCAGCCTAGACGGCCTCGGGCCTGGCGACCAGAAGCCCGTCCTCCCGGTCCACCCTGATGGCGAACGGATACGAGTCGATCATCAGCGCTATCTCAGGGTCCTGCGCGTGAAAGTGCGGGCTCGCCGGGTGGCCGTATTTTTGGGACTCGCCGCCCACCAGGACCAGACTCCGCACGGAGTCGCGGTCCGGCTGGCGTCCCTGTAGAAGATTGCGGAGATAGAGCGCGCACTGCTCGTCTTCGTCTGTCCGCACCGTCCCCTCCCCGCCCATCGCCACGATGGTGACGAGCTCCGGCGCGTGACGTCGGACGGCGTCCGCGGTCGCCCCGGCGATCACGAGCGACGCAGCGTAAATCCGGTCCGCACGGGTGGCGGCGGAAACCCCGACGGTGCCGGCCCTCGTGGACTGTATCAGAGTCTTCCCGGCCACGTCCCCGGTGGACAGCTCGAACGGGGAGTTCCCGAAGTCAAACTCGTCCGGCCGAAGACCGGCGACCTCGCCCATGCACATGTCGCCGACGCCTCGCGCTCGCAGCTCCAGGGCCTCTTCCACCTCGGCCACCAGGACTATCTTTTCCGCGCCTCGCGAGAAGGCGACGGCCGCAGTCGTGAAGGCCCTGAAAACGTCGATGATTATGACGGTGCCCTCCGCCTGGCGAGCGCCTCCCAGCAGGCTGGCCATCTCGATTCTCATACCGAGCACCGGGCGAACGCCGCTGTCAGACGCAAGCGATCACTCGCACTAAGAGGGTCCAACATAGCCTCTTCATTTACCACAGCCAAAGGGCGAAGGCCATACTGGGCACGCAGGTCAGTGGTCGTGGGCGCTGTGGAGGAAGAAACGCTGCGGAGGGGCGGGATCGCGAAGGCCGGCGATCCGCTGTAGGCGGGGCGACACCCGGACCAGGTCCGAGACGACGTCGATAAGAGTCGCGATAACCCGGTGCTGGGCCAGAACTCCCGCGTACGTCTGCTCACCCAGCAGAACGCGGCACGCCAACCTCCACAGAATCGAGGTCCTGCGCTCGATGGCCATGTAGAAACTCGGTGAGAGATGGAACAGGTCGTGGATCTGGCGTGAGACCTGCAGGTCGGGAAGCAGCTCGCGCTCCACCTGCAGCCTGTAGGCATCAAGGCTCGGGACCTCGCCGGCCACGTACAGTGCCAGGTGCTGGGCCGCGATCTGGCCACTCCAGATGGCGGCATAGATCCCCTCTCCCGTGATGGGGTCCAGCAGACCGCCGGTGTCGCCAACCAGCAGCATGTTGCCGTCGACCAGCGGGCGTGTCGACCGCAGGATGGGCAGGTGGTGCCCGCGCACGCCCCACATCTCATCTGGGTCGAACCCGTAAAAGCGGACCAGCTGTTTCAGCCTGGCCCGAAGGGTCGGCCCCAGGTACTTCCAGCCACCGATACCGATGTTCAGATGGTCTTCCTTGGGAAAGATCCAGCCGTAACCGCCCGGAGGGCTCCCGAAGTCCAGCCCGAGGACGTCTTCCCACTCTTTTGGGAACCCGTTCGTGGGCGTGATGTTGCCCTCGAGGGCTATGCCATGGGCCAGGCTCACGTCGACGCCGGCCATCTTGGCGGTGGGCCCGTTGGCCCCATCGGCTGCGACCAGCGCCCGCGCTTCGAAGGCCTCGCCGCGGCTCCGCACGACGACGTGATCGGGGAACCTCTCCACACCCTGGACCGGCGTACCCTCGCGGACGGATGCGCCTGCTTCCACCGCCTGTTGGAGCAGAAAGGCGTCCAGACGGGTCCGCTGGGTGAGGAAAGTTATGGTCTGAGGTGAGCGGCGCGTGAAGCTCTTGGTACGACGGACGCTCATCGTGATGCCGAAAATCACCCGATCGACCACCGGCATAAGGTCGAAGGGCAGCAGCTCAGAGGCCCGCCACGTAACCGCACCGCCGCAGGGTTTATCACGAGGGAACTCGGCCTTGTCGAGGACCAGTACGGAGAGTCCGCGGCTGGCACATTCCCGTGCCACCGTGCTTCCCGCGGGCCCGGCGCCGACCACCATCACGTCGTAGCGCATCTATCGGAACTCCCGGGGGAGAACGAAGCTCACGTCCTCCTCGACGCCGTCGATGGGGATGACGTCCTCGGCACCCACCGCCTCTATGACCTGCTCCACCAGCAGCTCAGGCGTAGACGCCCCGGACGTTATGCCTATCTTCTCCACGCCGTCGAGCCATGCGGGCTCAACCTCATCTGGGCCGTTGATCAGGTACGCGGTCACGCCATGGGCCTCGGCGACTTCCCGGAGCCGCATGCAATTGGAGCTGTTGGGCGCGCCAATCACCAGCACCAGATCGACGTAACGGCACAGCTCCTTGACCGCCGTCTGCCGGTTGGTGGTGGCAAAGCACAGGTCGTTCCTAACTATAGCGTCGGGGAATCGTTCCGTGATCTCGTCAATGGACCGTTGGGTATCGTCCACCGACAGCGTGGTCTGGGTGATGACCGCCACCGGCGTGTCCCGGTCCCAATCGGGCGCTCCGATCCCTTCCCTCTCGTCCAGCAGCGCCATCGGGCGCTGGCCCATCGTACCCTTGACCTCCTGATGCCCCCGGTGGCCCACCAGGATAAGCCTCCTACCGCTCTCCGCGTACTTACGCGCCTCGTTGTGTACCTTCGTAACCAGGGGACAGGTCGCGTCTATGACGTGCAGCTTCCGGGCTTCGGCCTTCTGGAAGTCCTCCGGGGGGGAGCCGTGGGCGGAGAAGACGACGTTGGAGCCCTCCGGCACCTCCTCGACGTTCTCCACGGTGATGGCGCCCTTGTCCTCCAACGACTTCACCACGTAAGGGTTGTGGACGATCTGGTGCTTCACGTAGACCGGCGGGCCAAATTTCTCCAGCGCCAGCTCGACCACGTCGACGGCACGGACAACGCCTGCGCAAAAGCCCCGTGGCACACCGATATACACCTTCACAGGCTGGGCTCCCTCGCCGTTTCTGGGCCAGTCAAGATTCTATCACATCCCCGGTGGGAGGCCGGAGTGTATACTACGCTGGTAGCGCCGAAATGAACTAGTGGAGACCATGCGATGAGGCTAGCCAAGCGGATGGGGCGGCTGGGTACGGAGACCGCCTTCGAGGTGTTGGCCAAGGCCCGCCGGCTGGAAGCCGAGGGGATGGACGTTATCCACCTAGAAATAGGCGAGCCGGACTTCGACACGCCCTCCAACATCGTAGACGCGGGCGCCCAGGCGCTCAAGGGTGGGTACACCCACTATGGGCCGTCGCCCGGCTTCCCGGAGGTACGGGAGCGGATCGCCCAGGAGATCTCCAGCACCAGAGATATCTCCGTGACGGGCGACAACGTGGTGGTGACGCCGGGCGGAAAGCCCATCATGTTCTTCACCATGCTGGCGCTGGTCGACGAGGGCGACGAGGTGCTCTACCCAAACCCGGGCTTTCCCATATACGAGTCCATGATCCGGTTCGTGGGCGGCGTGCCGGTACCCATGAAGCTGCACGAGTCCAAGGGCTTCAACCTGGATGTGGAAGAGGTGGCGGCACAAGTGACCTCGAAGACCAGCCTGATGATAGTCAACTCTCCCAACAACCCCTGCGGGAGCGTCATCCCCAAGGCGGACCTGGAGTCCCTGGCCGTGCTGGCCACGGAACACGACCTTACAGTGCTGTCCGACGAGATCTACAGCCGCTACCTCTATGAGGGCGAGCACCACAGCGTCACAGCCTTTCCAGGCATGCGCGACCGTACCATAATCCTGGACGGCTTCTCCAAGACCTACGCCATGACCGGCTGGCGCATAGGGTTCGGCGTCATGCCCCTGGAGCTGGTGGAGCCCATCTCCCGCCTGGTCACCAACAGCGTCTCCTGCACGGCCAGCTTCACCCAGATGGCGGTCCTGGAGGCGATGGACGGCCCTCAGGACGACGCCTACAGCATGGTCGCCGAGTTCAAGAAGCGGCGCGACATCATCGTCGAGGGACTCAACCGCATCCGTGGGGTGCGCTGCGCCATGCCGCAGGGGGCCTTCTATGTCTTTCCCAACGTGGAGGAGACAGGAATGACCAGCCGCGACTTCGCCGAACGTCTGCTGTCGGAGGGCGGCGTCGCGAGTCTGGCCGGCGAGTCCTTCGGCGAGTACGGCAAGGGATACGTCCGGTTCTCCTTCGCCAACTCCGCCGAGAACATCGAGAAGGCCCTCAACCGCATCGACGACTTCGTCAACAAGAATACTTCGTAAGAAGGGCGTCGCCCGCTCGTCCCGTCTCTCGTCGGCCCCGTTCCCTCGCCACACCCGTTCTCTCGCC
>JADFHV010000117.1 GCA_022566975.1 Chloroflexota bacterium | reverse complement strand
TCGGCGCGGTCGTGCATGATCAGCATCCGGGCTTTCAGTCGATCGAGGTGGGTGCTGGGCGAGATCAGGGCCAGGAACTCCATAGTTTCCGGCGATAGCTGGGCGATGAGCGCGTCGACCTCGTCTCGAGGGACCCCCTGCAGCAGCTTGTAGACCGCCATCCCCTCTGTAGTGAGGGACCCCAGCTCGTCCTCCGTCCACGTCGTCCTGGCTATGAAGATCCGGTTCAACAACTCCCGGTCGTCGGCGTCGTTGACGCGGTCTACCATAAGGTTGGTGAAGACGCGCAGGGTGAGCTTGGCGGGCTTCCACGGGGCCGCGACATCGCCATAGAATCGGCTCCTGCTGCCTATGGCCCTGACCATGTCTACGGCGTCGTAGTAGCCGGCGAAGAAGTTGATGAACTTGACGTCGTCCCTGATGCGCTCGTCCTGAGCGGCGACGGTGGCCAGGGACGCGCCGGTACAGATACCGCCCATGCCGACTCTGTCCGGGTCTACGGACTCGAGGGTACGCAGGTGCTGGAAGGCCCGGACCAGGCTTTCGATATCCTCCGAGGCGATCCGGCTCTGCTCCTGGCTGTCCAGCCACGGGATCATGACCACTATGCCGGCGCGGGCGAGACCCTCGGCGAGCCCTACTATGCGGCTCTCGTCGCGGTCGGGTGGCACGGCGCCCAGGAAGAACAGGACGGCGGGGTGATCGCCGGAGCCCGAGGGCACGTAGAGGTCGGCCGTTCCGACACCCTGGGCCAGCGGGAACTCTATCTCATGCTTGACCGGGTCGCCGGTCACCCACTCCTGGGGCTTTATCGGGAACGACGGCAGCACCTGAGGCAGGAACAGCAGTGTCTGGAAGGCGGTACGGCCCTGGGGCGTAACCGCGGTCACAATGACCAGCACTAGGAATAGCACTGCCAGGGCTACAAGCGCTCGACGGACTATTCGAAGAAGCATATCGTCAGGCGTCTCTTCCCAGGTCTCGTCGAACGGCCTCAAAATAGCGTCAACGCGGTTATACGCGCTTTGACAGCCAACCTAGGCGGTGTTACCCTGCGGTAGATTTTAGCTCAGTTTTCTGCACAATGGTATCCCATGGAAAACGGCCGGGGCGGCTCCCCGAGTTGCCGCACAGGTGAGGGCGGCTACCTACGTGGACAGACGCGATGTAGCCGGGGTGATCGTGGTTGCGGCAGGGGAGAGCCGGCGCATGGCGGGGACCGACAAGATCTTCACCCCGCTATTGAAGCGGCCCCTTATCAGCTACAGTCTCTCCGTAATGAACGACTCACCTCAGGTGAGCAGTATCGTCCTGGTGGTGTCTCCGAAGTCTCTCGAACGCGGCCGACGGCTGGTACGGTCCCAGCGATGGGCCAAGTTGAGAGATGTATGCGCTGGCGGCGAAAGACGCCAGGACTCGGTGCGTATGGGCCTGGAGCGGCTGCCGGAGTGTGAATGGGTCATCGTGCATGACGGGGCCCGCCCCCTGCTCGAGGCCGGGATGATTTGCACGGGCCTTCGGGCGGCACGCACTACCGGTGCCGCGGTGGCCGCGGTGCCCGTCAAAGATACGATCAAGATGGCTGACGCCGACGACGTTGTGACGCAGACCATCGAGCGAGACCGTCTCTGGGCTGTCCAAACTCCTCAGGTCTTCCGTAGGAAGCTCCTCGTCGAGGCGCACCGGAGCATCACTCAGGATGTGACGGACGACGCCTCCATGGCCGAGCTCATGGGCGCCAGCGTAAAGGTCTTCATGGGCTCCTACGACAACCTGAAGGTCACCACTCCCGACGACCTGACAATGGCCAGGTCCGTCCTGGCGAGTCGTCGACGCAGGGCCTCAGGAGGGGGCCGATGACCTCCCGTTCGGGGATAGGTGTGGACGTACACCCGCTGGTCAGCGGACGCCCGTTGGTGTTGGGGGGTGTGACCATACCCTTCGAGAAGGGAGTCGCCGGACATAGCGACGGGGACGTCACGATTCACGCGATTATAGATGCGCTGCTAGGTGCGGCGGGCCTGGGCGACATCGGCTCCCACTTCCCTTCCAGTGATCCACAATACGAGGGCGTCTCCGGTGCCAAGCTGCTGGGTCTCACCCTCGACTTACTGGCGCGGCACGGCTGGCGACCCCTGCACGTCGATGCTACAATACTGGCCGAGCGCCCGGCTCTGAAGCCGTTCATGGGCCGGATGAGGCAGGCGGTCGCCACCTGTCTCGGACTCGATCTCCAATCCGTGAACCTTAAGGCGACTACAACCGATGGGCTCGGCTTCGTGGGGCGTGGTGAGGGGATCGGCAGCCTGGCCATCGCGACCGTCGAAGAGCTTACATGAGGCTCTACAACACCCTCTCTCGAGAAGCGGAAAGTTTCGACGCCGATGATGGCCGGGTGCGAATGTATGTCTGCGGCCTGACGCCCTACGCCCCGTCCCACTTGGGCCATGCCATGGCAGCTGTGGTCTTCGACGTCCTCCGGCGTTACCTGCAGTTCAAGGGGTACCGGGTCGAGCACGTACAGAACTTCACCGACATCGACGACAAGATGATCCAGGCGGCCAACAAGGCCGGCGTGTCCACAACCGAGCTTGCCGAAGAGAACATCCGGGTCTACCTCGAGGAGATGGACACCCTGAACGTCCTGCGGGCCCACTCATATCCCAGGGCCACCCAGGAGATCCCCAAGATCGTAGAGATGATCCAGGCGCTTGTGGAAAAGGGGTTTGCCTATCCCGTCAATGGCAATGTCTACTTTCGGGTCAAGGCGGCCAAGGACTACGGGAAGCTGAGCCACAGGAGCCTGGACAGCATGATGGCGGGGGCCCGCGTCGAGATAGATGAGAGCAAGGAGGACGCCGCCGACTTCGCCCTGTGGAAGAGCCAGAAGCATGGCGAGCCCGCGTGGGATAGCCCCTGGGGCTCCGGCAGGCCCGGATGGCACATAGAGTGCAGCGCGATGTCCATCACCTACCTGGGAGAGACGATAGACATACACGGCGGCGGCCAAGACCTGATCTTCCCACACCACGAGAACGAGGTCGCCCAGTCCGAAGCCTTTACGGAGAAGGTCCCCTTCGCCAGGTTCTGGATGCACAACGGCTTTATGAGGCTTGGCGAAGACAAGATGAGCAAGTCCCTGGGGAACATCATCTCGGTGGGAGAGGCCCTGCGGCGGTTCTCTCCGGACGCGCTACGGCTGTTCTTTCTGGGCTCCCACTACCGTAGCCCTCTCGAATACAGCGACCAGAGCATCGAGGCTCAGGAGCGCGCTGCGGAGCGGCTTCGCATCGCCCTTAGGCCCGGAGGCGGTGACAAGGGCGACCCGGTGGACGCCGGGCGTTACAGAGACCGGTTCGTCGAGGCTATGGACGACGATCTGAACACGCCCAGGGCGCTGGCGGCGATCTTCGACCTGGCGAGGGACATCAACCGGGGCCGCGAGGCCGGTGACGACGTGGCCGACGCCCAGCAGACCCTCAAGGAGATCACCGGTCTTCTGGGCCTTGCGTTCGAGGATCGTCTTGACAAGAGCGCGGGCGACATCGCGCCCTTCGTCGACATGCTCGTGCAGACGCGGTCGGAGCTACGGGCTGCTGGCCAGTACGGGTTGGCCGACGATATCAGGTCCCGTTTGGAGGCGCAGGGGGTCCTGCTCGAGGACTCGCCCAGCGGCACCCTGTGGAGAAGGCGTCGAAGTTAGCCGTCCAGCCGGGGCACCTCGATGATCATCGCAACCATCGACGCGATAGAGGGTAAACGGACCCTCGAGGTCTATGGACTAGTCTTTGGACGAGAACCCTCTCCAGACCCCGCGCTGGCGCGAATGGTCCAGTCGGCCGAAGAGATGGGCGCGAATGCCGTCGTAGGTGTGCGGTTTGCGAGTGGGCCTCCAGGGGTGCTCGCCTACGGCACCGCAGTCAGGGTTGAGCAAGCGGCGCCGGGCTAGCCCAGAGTTACGTCCACCCTCGCACCCACACCGGCCCCTAGGTGTTTCGCGGCACTGCCCTCGCGTAGCGCGACCTCCAGGTAGCCGTGGCTGCCCACCAAGGCCAGGACCTCTCGACCTCCCGCATATGAGTGGCTGAGTCCCGGAATCCGCGTGCCCGCGATGCCGACGGCGACGGGGGACGCGCCTGCCAGCCGGATGTTGCTGACGAGGTTGCCGAACCGGTCTACGTGGATGATCCGGCCTTCGATGATGTCCCCTCGCTCCACCGCCTGAGGGATAGCCAGGCACTGGACGGTTGGAGTCGGAGTACCGAGGTCCTCAGGCCGCACGCCTGTGGCAAGGTGCGCAGCGACCGGTGCGAAGATGTCGCGTCCGTGGAAGGTGTCGCTGGTGGGCTTAAGCCAGTGCCGGTCCCGGTCGAGGACGTAGGCTGCGCACCCGTCGGGAACACCGGCCTCCGAGCGCCTACTCTCAGCTAACTCTGCCCCATCGTCGGGGTCCGCGCTGCCAGGGATTCGGATCCCGTGGGCTGTGAGCGCATAAGTCAGCAGCCCGTTGTCCGGCGCGACGAACGCTCCGGCCGGCGTGATGAGCAGAATGGGGCGTCGGTCGGTCCCGACTCCCGGGTCCACGACCGCCAGGTGGACCGTGTTGGACGGAAAGAAGGGGAAGGCGGTGCCCAGGACGAACGCGGCGTGGGGAACGTCGTGGGGCGGAAGCTCATGGGAAACGTCGACTACTATGGCATCCGGGCAGATGCCGAGTATGACCCCCTTCATCGCCGCCACATAGCCGTCGCGGGAGCCGAAATCGGACGTAAGGGTAATAATGGGAGCCGACATGCCGGGGGCAACCTGGCTCGAACGGGATGTCGAGGGCGTGTTAGAAGCCGAAGTCCCTGACGCTCAGTATGGAGATGATGATAAAGACGACCACTAGTGCGATCGTGAACTGGAACAGGGTCTTCTCGATGCCCCTGCGCGTGCGGAACGAGCCTTCAGCGGAGCCGAAAAGGCTGGCGCCTTGGCCGCGGACCTGCATCAGGATGACGACCACGAGCAGGACCGAGATAAAGATCTGGATAACGTTCAGGTTCATCGTCCTGGACCGGGCCTCCGCACCCTAACCTCGTCCGGCCAGTTTGGTACGCGCCCCGCTGCTCCGTCGGCTCCTCTGGTAGATTGCCGTGATGGCCTTCGCCAGCTTCTCCGGATCATGCCGCACCGCGTGGCTGGGGTCGACCAGATCGGTCTGCGTCAGTATAGCATGGGCGAGAGCGCTGCCGTCGCTCTTGACGGGCTCGCCCATGAATTCAGGTCCGACGTCTGGTGGATTGCCGTTGGCGACAACGTAGTCGGCGATCCCGTGGAAGGTATAGGACTGGAGGAGCTTGACGTGGTCTTCGACGGAGTAGCCGTCTGTTTCGCCCACCTGCGTGACGACGTTACACACGTAGACCTTGAGGGCCGTGGTCTCATTCAAGGCCTGTGCGAGGTCAGGGACCAGCAGGTTGGGAAGAATGCTCGTAAACAGGCTTCCCGGACCGATCACGATCAGGTCGGCAAGCTGGACGGCCTCGACCGCCGGCGGGTAAGCCTCGGGATTGGAGGGCTCTATCGAGATATCCTCAATCTGGCCTCCATGCTCCACGAGGCGCGACTCCCCCCGCACGGTGCGGCCGTTCTTCAGCCGCGCTGAGAGATTCACGTTTTCCAGTGTCGCTGGCATGATCTGGCCCTGCACGGCCAAGACCTTGCTGGACTCCAGCAGCGCCTGCTGGAAGCTCTCGGTCACGTTGGTCATAGCGACGATAAAGAGGTTACCGAAGCTATGTCCCTTCAGTCCGTCCCCCTGGTCGAACCGGTACTGGAACAGCTCGGCGAGCAGGGGCTCCGACTCGGACATGGCCACGAGACAGTTTCGGAAATCGCCCGGCGGTAGGACTCCGAGCTCCCTGCGAAGGCGGCCGGAGCTGCCTCCGTCGTCCGCAACCGTAATGATGGCGGTCAGGTTGTCGGTGTATGCCTTCAGGCCCCTGAGCAGCACCGAGAGGCCGGTACCTCCGCCGATGGCCACGATCCTGGGCCCTCTACCGCGGGACCGGCGCGTGTAGATCGTGTCGGCTAGGCCGTCGATGGAGCTGGAAGCGAGTATCAGCGGCCCTATGGAGCGGTACAGACCGTAGATGGCCAGCAGAATTACGATGCCGCCTCCGACCAGCAGCACGACGCCCTCGAGGTATGACGGCAGGAAGTCCGGGAACCGGAGGGCCAGCAGCTTTCTCAGCATGAAAGCGACGCCGATGGACGTGACGGCAATGCCCATGGCCCCTACCAATAGCCACCGCTTGATGCCCATACCGGGGTAGAGGAGCTTCAGCATACCCGACCACCAGGTGCCACGCCCCTCCGCCGGGTCCCGGATCATGCCGTTGTGACGGCCGCCGACGCTCATATGTCTACCTCATCGCCTCAAGCTTCTCCTCGAGAAGCTGGGTTGCGAGCTGAGGGTTAGCTTTTCCTCGGGTGATCTTCATCACCTGCCCCACCAGGTATCGCAGCGCCGTTTCCTTGCCCTGCAGATAGTCGGCCACGGGTTTCGGGTTGCTCTCGACGGCCTGTTCTATGGCTGGCCGGATGGCATCGGCATCCCCTATCTGGGCCATGCCGGAGCTTTCCACGATCTCCTTGGGAGCGACGCCGGTGTCGAACATCTCCTCGAACACGGTCTTGGCCATGCTGGTGCTGAGGGTCCCGGCGTCGATGAGGTCGAGCAGCTCCATCAGGCGCCCGGGCTCGAACCTGACCTGTTCGACCGTTTCGCCGGAGGCGT
>JADFHV010000116.1 GCA_022566975.1 Chloroflexota bacterium | reverse complement strand
GCGGTGGCAGGTCAGGCAGCCGTGGGGGTGCTCGGACAGCAGCATATCCATAATGCCGCGGCGCATGTCCAAGAGCTCCGGGGTCTTTGTCTGAACGATCATCCCGTCCGCCACGGGCGTGGTGCACGAGGCCGGTGTTCCTGGCAGGGGCCGGTACCGACCGTCGGGAGTCTTGGCTTCCGCGGTGACGATGCACATCCGGCAGGCGCCGAAGGGCTTCAGTCCAGGGTAGTAGCAGAGGTAGGGAATGTACATCCCGGCCTCCATGGCAGCCTCCAGCACCATGGCGTCAGGCCGGGTCTTCACCTCTTTGCCGTCGATGGTCAGCGTGACTGCGTCTGCCACGTCACCCCCTCCGTAGATAACCCCGGACTTCAGTCCGGGGGACCCCACTTACGATGTCTACACTCCGGGGACTGAAGTCCCCGGTTTCTGTCGTGATGGTCGATAACCCCGGTGTTAGTCCGGGGACATGTGTGACTATCAGGCGGCTCCGGGCACGAAGTCGGCCGCATAGGGCCTGGTGCTCTTCGGCGACAACATTGGCGCCAGGCAGCTGCCCGTCGGACAGCGTCCCTCCTCCATGTGGACCCTGAAATCGGACTCGAAGTGTTTGAAGGCCGACCGGATGGGCCCAAACCCCAACTGACCGTGACCGCAGAGGGAGCTCCCCTCCATCGTCGTGCCGATCGTTTGCATCAGATCCATGTCTTCCGGCCGGGCCTCGCACCTGGCGATGCGCTCGATTATCTCCAAGAGGTGCTCCATCCCCAGACGGCACGGAAAGCACTTCCCGCAGGACTCGTACTGGTTGAAGGCGACCAGCACGCGCGTCAGGTCCACGGCGCATGTGTCCTCGTCGGCGACGATGATTCCACCCGAGCCCAGGATGGCGCCCGCCTCCCGCATCTCGTCGAAGTCAAGGCGGATGCTCATGCTGTCGGCGCCCAGGACCCCACCCAGAGGACCGCCCGTCTGCAGGAGCTTCAGCTTCTTGCCGTCGGGAACACCGCCGCCAATGTCGTTGACCACCTCACCAAGGGTGAGCCCCATCGGGACCTCATACATGCCGGGATAGGTGATCTGGCCGCTCAGGCAGATTATCGCCGTCCCTGTGCTCTTGTTGACCCCGATGGACGAGAACCACTCGCTGCCCCTGGCGATGATATCAGGCGCGTAGGCGAGCGTCTTGACGTTGTTGATGTTGCTGGGTTTGCCCCAGAGGCCGAACTGAGCCGGAAAGGGCGGCCGGAACCGGGGCTGCGCCCGCTTGCCCTCGATGGACTCCATCATGGCCGACTCCTCCCCCGCCACGTAGGACTCACCCGTCAGGGATACCTCGATGTCGAAGCTGAACTCGGACCCGAGTATCCTCTCGCCCAGCAGGCCCAGCTCATACGCCTGTCGTATGGCCGCCTCGGTCCGGTCGATTGGGCCGTCGTGGCCGTGGCGTATGAAGACGAAGCCCTTGGTGGCGCCGGTGGCGTACCCGGCGATGGCCATCCCCTCGAGAAGCATATGAGGGTCGCTCTCCAGGATGCCTTTGTCGTTGTAGGCACCTGGGTCGCCCTCCTCGCAGTTGCAAAGAATGTACTTTAGCGGACCCGGCGAGCGGACCAGAAAGCTCCACTTAACGCCTGTGGGAAAGGCCGCCCCTCCCCGACCTCGTAGCCCGGCGTCCGTTATCTCCTGGATGACGTCGGCCGGCTGCATCTGGAACAGGGCCTTGTTGAGCGCCAAGTATCCTCCCTGGGCGACGTACTGATAGATGTCATCCGGGGCGATGTTACCGGCGTTCCGCAGGACGATGCGCTCCTGGTACGACATACCCGGCAGCGCGCTGAGGTCCGGAACGCCGTCTATGGGGCTGTCCCCAAGGTAACCGAGGACCTTTTCGGCAGGGACCTCGGCGCCCTCGAGGTAAGACTCCACGATCTGTGAGATGTCATCGGGTGTGACGTTTCTCAAAAAAAGCCTGGGCGCGCCCGGTTTCAGGACGTCAACCAGCGGCTCGGCAAAGCACAGGCCCAGGCACCCGACCTCACTGACTGTAGCCTCGATGTCGCGCCGCTTCAGCTCGTCGCGCACCGCCTCGACGACCTGGACGGCACCGGCGGCCTGACCGCACATCGCGGTCCCAACGCGGACCCACGGCCTTTCCCCGGCCGTCAGGGCCTGCCACCGGTCGTCAGCCTCCTCTCTTATCTCCTGATAGGTCGCCACGTTCGTCACGGGCCTCTGCCCAAGTCCGCGACCATGGAGCGCGCCCTATCCGGCGTCAACCGACCCACGAGGCGGTGGTCGATGCTGATTACGGGCGCCTGAGCGCACGCCCCCAGGCATGTGTTGTACTTGAGCGTGATCCGTCCGTCCTCACTCTCGCCCTCTCCCGGGACGCCCAGATCGTCCTGAAGGCCGCCCAAAATATACGGTGCTCCGGCCAGGTGGCAGGTAGGGCCCCAGCAGACCTCGACGGTATGCCTGCCGGGTGGTGTGAATCTGAAGTTCGTGTAGAAGGAGGCAACACCCCATACGTCGTTGATGGTGGTGCTGGTAAGGGTGGCGATCTCTTCGATGGCCTCATCGGGGAGATAGCCCAACTCATCCTGGACCGCGAGCAGGGAGGAGAGGACTGTGACTGTGGGCCGAGACTGCGAGGAGATGGCCCCGCGTATGCGCTCCCTTGTCTCAACCGCCAATACCGGAGCCTCCTGGCCTCGCAAAATCGTCACAAGCATATCACAGCCTGCCCTGCCCAACAACGCGCAGACTACCCCATGTCCTCCATCACCATGCGGGCGACGCGCCTCCCCATGCGCACGCTGTAGTTGGTCCCCCGGTCCTCGGGATAGACCTGGGTCGTGTTGGCGAGATAGACGCCCCTATGCGGCGTGCGGTGGTCCGGGATCTGCGACGAGTAGTTGGTGCCTATTATGGGCTGCGCCCCGTCGACACGGTGGTGGTAGCTCGTCTCTATCCACGAGAGGTCGAAATCCGGGTTGATCTTGCGGAGGTGCGGGAGGTACTCCTCCAGGAGCTCCTCGTGCCCCATCCTGTACAGAGCGTGGTCCGTGGTCAGATAGTTGGCGAGATAGACTATGTGCTTGCCCCCGTAGTGCTCGGGCCCGATGAAGTTGGTATGCTCGATCACCGCAACGAAAGGGATCGACCGGTCCGCCACGTTCAGCCAATAGATATGCGAGAGAGGCCGCTCAAGCACCAGCACTATGAGGACCGCCGACATATACCGCGCGGCGTTTAGCTTCGACAGGTAGTCCGCCGGCAGTGGAGGGACAAGCTTGGGAAAGATGGGCGACGGCGTAGTCGCTATGACCGCGTCGAACTCCTCGACTCGCGACTCGGCACCTTCGACGGCGATCTCCATCCCGGTGGCCCGCCCACCCTCCATAACGATTCGGTCCACGCTCGACGAGACATGGACCTCCCCTCCCTGCTCCACCACCCTGTCCGCCAGCACGTCGAAGACCTCTCCGAAGCTGCCGATGGGATAGCCCAGCTTCTCCTTGGCCAGTCCCTTGCCGCGAGACGCGAACCTGGTGTGTATCTTCCCCCAGAGCCAGGCCATGCCCACCTGGTCGTAGTAATCCTCTCCGAATTTTCCCCTGAGCATCGGGCCCCAGAAGACGTCATAGACGCGCTTTCCACCGTACCTCACCAGCCACTCGGCGGCCGTCACCGGCTCGTATCGCCTCCACTCCTTCTGCCGCTGGAGGTATAGCGTCACCAGGCCCAGCCGCACACGGTCCACCAGACTCAATGGGGTAAACCTGAGCAGGTCAAGGGGGGTTACGAAGTCGTAGATCTTGCCCGCATACAGCGTCCCCACCTTGGAGTCGATCCACCTGACCTGATGGCCGAGACCGATCTCCTCCACCAGGGCGACGATGTCGGTGTCGCTGGTGAACCAGTGGTGATATCCCCTCTCGAGGCGGGCTCCCCCGACGTCGAAGGTAGAGGCGTGGCCGCCGAGGAAGGGGGCCCGCTCGTAGACCGATGCCCGGTGGCCCTGCTGGCCAAGCTCATAGGCGGCCGCCAGCCCCGCCGCGCCACCCCCGATTATCCCGACCCTCACCGGGAGTCGTCCTTCTCCATCGACAGCCGCGTGGCGGCAAAGCTGGCCTGGGCCCGCGCCTCTCGGCCGCCTCGCGACAGGCTGCGCAGGGATATGTGCGAGGTCCACAGGAAGAGCTGGCCCAGGACGATCATGGGCAACAGAAGGGAGGCGTGCACCACGGCGGCGTAGCCTCCGGCGACCGACCGGGCCACCTCCGCCAGCGGTAGCAACACCAGCGTCTCACGCGCCACCAGTTCGAACAGGCCGATGCCGCCGGGCGCAGCCGGAACGGAGCTGCCTATGTTGGCCACCGAGGTCACCACCACCGCCACCACGGCCAGGTCCCCCAGGTTGTCGTAGACCTGGTCAAGCCTGAAGGCGAACCCGACGAAGAAGAAGAGCCCCGACTCGAACAGCCATATGGGCACAGACAGCAGGAACAGCAACGCCAAAGTACGGGGGCTCTTGAGCGGCACCAGGCCCTCTAAAAACATCTCAATCAATCGTCGCACTCGATCTTCAACTCTTTCAGGCAGGACGCCCAAGGGGCCGGCAGCCCACCAAACGACGGCCGGGTAAAAGGCGAATGCGATCAACGCGCCAATGGTCATCAAAAAAGGCGCGGTGAACAGGGCCACGAGCAGCGGCCAGGGGACGCCGAACCTATCGCCGAAGCTCTCGGCCAGGCCGGCCAGAGGAACGAACAGCGCGATACCCGCGATGAAGAACAAGAGCGTGAGGGCGTCTAGCACCCGCTCCACCAGAATGGTCGCCAGGGCCGACGTCTTGCTGATGCCCTCCCGTTCGCCGACGTAGTAGCTTCGGACCAGTTCACCCAGCCGCATCGGCAGAAGGTTATTTGCCATGTACCCTACGACGACCACGGGATATAACCGCCAGACGCTGACGGGGCGCATGTGACGCAGTAGCACCTGCCAGCGGATGGTGCGAAACAGCACGGACACCAGGTACATCGCGATGCCGGGAATCAAGAACAGGTAGTTGGCATCGGCGAGAGCGTCCACCATGCGACTCACGTCCACCGTGACAAAGAAGAGAGCCAACAGCAGGATGCTGATGGTGGAACCGATCCAGACCTTGCCGACTCCTATCACCCGACCCTCCACGTAGCCCACCTTAGCATGAAGGTTTCCTGAGTTCCATTTGGATGGTGTCTAATTGGAGACGGGCAGACCAGCACCGCGTTCCGACGGCCGTAGGGGCACGGCATGCCGTGCCCCTACCCATGGGCGTGCATCTCGGCGGCGGGCGCTTCGGCAAGACGCCCGTCTTCATACCGCAATGACACTGGTCGCCTTCACTGTGGTGCACTACCGCCGCGGACGGCGCTATTCTTTAGCGGTCGAGTCGAGAGGGAAACCACTCGCGAAGTACACATATGAGTCCTCGCTTCCCACGGACGCCTCCACCCCCTCCCGGCTCAAGAAGTAGTCCATAGCCGCGCGCCACGTGTCGCGGTCTACGAACCCTTTGACAAACTTCTCCACGGTCAGACCCCGATACTTATTCTCGGGAAACCACCATCGGTGTCTGATCCGCCTTCCCTTCGTGTACCCCTCGCTGGAGAGCCGGCTTGCGTCGTCCAAATTGTTCGAGTGGATGACCATTACCTGGGTCTCCGGCTCCAGGTTCAACGAGCCGTCCACGCTCGCCTGGTAGTAGACGTAGTCGTAGTCTCGCAGGTACCAGGCCCAGGGCCAGCTGAAACCGCTGGTATCGTCGATGGTGATGGGCAAGTCCGTGTACTGGCCGGTTTCGCTCGCGCCCTCCCGAATCTCCCTTAGGAGTCGAGTCACGTCCGGCGACGTCTGAGTGTAGACGATCAGCTCCACGGGGACGTCGCCGTTCTCGAAGCTGGCCCGGAATCCCGTCCGCACCGTCAGGACCAGCAATACCAGCGCCAGCGGCACGACGCCGAAGGACACCAGGTTCTGGACCCCGGTCCGACTCGCCAGGAAGATGACCAGCGCCACCATGGCCAATAGCGCCGCGCCCAGCGCCAGCGGCACCAGGACATTGAAGTCATCCTTGCCCTGGCCATAGAACGCCAGGAGCCACAGCAAGACCAGAAAGCCCGGCATTCCAGGCAGGAGTAGCCACCCTCTCCCGGATAAGAGGCGTCTCCACTGGATGCCCTGTATGACATCGCCCAGGAACTTGCCGGCCAGGACGATCAGCGGAAGGGCTAGGTTGACCAGCAACCACGGCATCTTCTCGCTGGCCACGGTCAGCGCGCCCAAGGTGGCGACAACCCAGAAGACCAGGAAAAACCCGAAGACGTTCTCCCACCTCAGATAGAAGAAGGCCGCAATCACGCCTAGCAGCGGGACGAAGAACAAGGGTGTGACGCTCCCCGCCAAGGCAGCGAAGACCGCCACCCCCCCCACCGCGACGAACAGCAGGAACTGCCACAGGAGATTTGCGCGCCTGAGGTAGTAGACCGAAGCGATGACACCCAGGACAAGAGGCAGAAACTCGTATATGGACGTGATGACGAAATAGTAGTACCAGGGCTGGCCGCCCCTCGCCTCTTCTTGCTGTACTATCCAGTATCCCAGCGACTGCCATAGCCCGGAGCCGATACCGCTTGGGTTAGTGAAGAAGGTGGTGAACAGCAGGACCCATATTACCCAGAAGATTAGGGCGCAGCGCCACCACACCGACCAGTTCCACCGGGACCCCCAGTGGACCGCCAG
>JADFHV010000115.1 GCA_022566975.1 Chloroflexota bacterium | reverse complement strand
ACCTGGAGATCGAGCTGGTCGAGGATGAGGCGACGCTCCGAAAGTTCGGATTTGCGACTTACGATGGGTTCGAGAGCCCCGACGCTATCAGGGAGGCGAGGCCGCTGGGCATGCACCACCCGAGCACGCTGAAGGACCCGAGAATGCGGTACTTCGTCGGGCTGGTGGACGGCCGCGTCGTGACCAGCTCTATCGCCTATGTCGGCGAAGACCTCGTCGGCGTCTACGGGATATCGACGCTGCCCGAGTACCGTAGGCGCGGGTACGGGGAAGCAATCACACGGACGGCAACAAAGTCAGCGACAGGACTTGACGTTGCGCTGTCCCCGTCCGAGATGGCAGAGGGCATATACCGACAGCTGGGCTTCCGCAAGATAGCCGAGTATACCGCCTGGGTGAGAGAGCCTCATCTATCCGACGCATGAAGGCCCTTCAGCGCTGCCTCAGGGCGGGGGCCAACCCTGGCGTCAGCCGTTCCTGAGCAGGCGCTCCATCTCCACGGCGAACCACAGTGCCATGCTGCCGCTGCGGTCATCGACTCCAAAGATAGCCGGCCGGTCCAGGTAGTCCTGGAGGCTGGCCTGGACCCCCGTTCCAGCGCACGCGTCCACCACCTCGCCGTGGTCGTCGATGCGCTCCGAGACTCCTCGCCATGCCAGGTCCACCATGCTCCGGAACGACGAGTCCAGCCAGCCTAGGCGGAGACCCCGGGCCATGGCGTAGCCGATCATGCAGGTGGCGGTGAACTCCTGGTAGGAGCCGGGGAAGTCCAGCACCTGCCGGTACATGCCCGAGCGTTCCTGGAGGGCGCGTAGCGCGTCCATCTGCTTGACGAGCGTGGACACGATGGCGCCCCTGTGCGGATGGTCATCGGGCAGGTAGGTCAGCGCTTCCGTCATGCCCAGCGCCGCGAAGCCGTTGCCCCTACCCCAGTAGTAGGGTGCCGAAAGGCAGTGCCAGAACAGCCCGTCCTGCTGCTGGGTCCCGGTGTTTATCAGGAACTCGGCCAGCAGGTCTACATAGCCCCGGTCCCCGGTGATGCCGTAGGCGCGGCCCAGTATCGTCGCGGCGAAGAACATGTCCTCGACCCGGAAGTCGGCGTCGGCGGGCAGGGGCGCCTGACCCAGCCCCCTCGGCTGGTAGCAGTCAGCGGCCCTGACGACCAGGTCGGCGTACCGGGCGTCTCCCGTTGCTTCGGTCAGCTCGTCGCCCCAGAGCACCCCGGCCAGACCTGCCGTCTCCGGTACGTCACCGAAGGCCCTATGGGGGCTGGACGCATAGGGCGACACGACTCGGACGATGTCCTGCGCCGGGTTGGGGGCGGACGGCTCCAGCGCGGCCAGACGCAGGCGTCCGCTCATGGCGACCCCCTGCGTATAGACCACCGGGTCCAGCGCATGGCCATAGACCGACGCGAGAACGCGCCCTATCTCGAGTGGCGAGCGGGCTCGCCTCCGCGCAAGCTCCACTCGTGCGGGCGAGGTCCAGGAGTCCGACGAGCGGAGGACGGCGGTCCACAGCCGGTCCAGCTCGGCGACGGCCCTCCCAGGGTCGACTGTCAGACGAACGCCCTGGATCGGACCCAGCCCGCTCGGCGTGCCTCTGCCGAGGGCCGCGACCAGGCTATCTGTTGGGCCGAGCCTTCCGGCATCCAGGGCGGCCGCGAGATGAGCGGCCGCCTCGTTGACCTCCCACACCGGGCCTCCGCCGCACCGCAGCTCAACGACGAGGTCCGGGGCCTGGAAGCAGACCCAGCGCCACAGGTAGCGTTTCTCTGGGTGCTGCGGGTGGTGGAAGAAGCCACCCTCCGGTGGGTACCCCGTGCCGGGAAGGCCCCCTGCGCCGTTCTCGGGACCGATGTCCTGGGCAAGGCCGTCCGGGTGGGCGCAGGGCACCGCACTAAGGCCGATTCTCTCGGCCAGTCGGTCGCCCCGGCGGGCGAAATCCTCGAGGACCCGGAGGGACGTCTCCACGTCCCGACGCTCGCCCGAGAGGCCCGAGACCAGGAGCACCCGCACTCGCTCGCTGCCGGGCGCGTAGGCGTCCTGGTCGACCAGCGCGGGGATCCTCGACTGCGACCGTGTCACACCACATGCGGACATGCTCCAGAGACCCGCCCTCGCTCGGGCCAGGCTTTCGAGAGCCGCGCCGACGTCCAGTTTGCCGCCTGTCATGAGAAGGATTATAGTCCAAAGGTCCTGTCAACGATGTTTGCGGTGGGAGGAGAGTCATGGCATCCCTGAACTCGATGGCCTCGTCGGTCGGCGCACTGCTCAAGCAGCATGAGCAGACGGTCGCCGTGGCCGAATCGTCCGCGGGGGGTCTGATTTCGGCATCCCTGGTGGCCGTCCCCGGAGCCTCGGCCTACTACCGCGGCGGGGCGGTCGTCTACACCCATGTGGCCCGGGAGGGCTTACTGGGGGTCTTGGACGAAGCCATGGCCGACATCCGGGCGAGCACAGAGCCCTATGCTCTCCTAAAGGCCCGCACCGTACGCCAATCGCTGGGGACGACCTGGGGGCTTAGTGAGACCGGCGCCAGCGGTCCTACAGGGAACCGGTACGGCGACGCGGCGGGTCACGCCTGCATCGCGGTTGCTGGACCTGTTGAGCGCGTCATCACCCTGGAGACCGGTGATTCGGACCGTGAGGCCAATATGTGGGCATTCATGCGGTCTGCTCTGGAGCTGCTCGAGCAGTGCATCGAGGAGTCTATTTGACTCTAACGGCTACTGATGCATGGCGCCACCGGCTCGGGCGAAGGTCTGAGGAGAACCACCACGTATAGCCCCACCACATTGCCGGTCACTCGGTAGTTAGAGCGTCCCGGCTCGCTCGGGCGAGCCCTAGGCCATGGGCTCTGTGAGGGTGAGGACACGCTTAGGGTTCTCGACCATCATCGCGTGGATGTGCTCGTCGGAGACGCCCCTGGTGCGTAGGTGCGGCAGGAAGGTCTCAAGGATGTATGAGTAGCCGGTCCCGCCGTAGGCCTTGAGCTGGACCTTCGTGCAGACATCCTGGGAGAGCAAGATACGATTGGCGTAGCCGGCCTCGATCAGCTGAGGGATCGCTTCTGCAACCAGGGCGGTCATCGGCAGATTCAGGCCGACCCCTTTTGCGCGGGGGTCTGGTCCGAGGTCTGTAGGCTTCAATTCCAGTGGAACGCTGACCCGTCCCATGAGGTCGAATTGTATGTATACCCCAGCGTTGAGAAGTTCCAGTAGTAGCGGCACGTCGGCGGCGGTGGGATCGCTGTGTCCGTAGATTACGCGCGAGCGATCCACACCCTCCTCGTCCATGATCGCCAGGGTTTGAAGCTTCTCCCTACCCTGACCTCCCAGATGGAAAGAGATGGCGGCGCCGGTGGCGCGGCTGGCCCGTACGGACGCCCGGATGCTCTTGACCTCGTTGGACTCTATGGGATCGCCTTGTATGCCCACCTCGCCGATGATCCCTGAGCGGATTCCTGTGTCGCCCACGCCCACGGTGATGTCTCGGACGATCTCCTCCGTCATGTCTTCGACGGTGCGCTCGTCCATGTTGGCCGGATGGTAGAGCTTCTGGTACCAACCCCCGCCCATGACGATGTTGAGTCCGGTGGCGTTGGAAACCCTGAGCAGGCCCACCGGGTCCCTGTGTATGCCGGTGCTGGTGACCTCTACCATCGTGTTGCCGCCCAGCTTACGGAACTCCATGGCCTCGTCAATGGCGAGGTTCTCGTCGGACAGCACCCAATTGTCGAGGATGGGTTTCCTCACCCTGGCCAGGTGGAGGTTCTCCAGGGTCAGCTTCTGGTGCCAGAGGGCCAGTTCGGAGGCGGGGGTGTTCTCGTCGGGCGCCTTCTGTTTGAGCAGGGCGATGAACAGATGCTCGTGCATGATGGTCGTGCCAAGGTCGTCGGGGGCGATCGGCCCCCTGACCGTCACCACCTTGCCGGTCACCGTCTCAGAGCTCATGTGCCTATGCCTCCTTTGCGACTGCCACCTTGGCCCGTTCTCCTTCTGAGCTGGAGCAGGGTCGTCTGCTCGCAATTCGCAAGGATTGACCACCGTTAGGCGTTCTCCCTGCGCTCGTTGTCGCCTATCTCGGGCAGTCCCCCGGCCTAATACATGCCCAGAGCTCGACGATGGCATCGATCACCTGAGTATCAGGCACTTCCACCATGACTAGATTGACGCGCGGGTCCACGCCGTTGAGGGGATCAATTGGCCACACCAGGGACGCAGTCCGGTCGGTCCGTCGAAAGCCATGGCTTGCCAGGCGAGACTGCTTAGATTGATCCGCATAACTCCCCATCTCCTACATGCGCCTATGTGGTGCCCGGCGAACAGCCCTTTACGGCGAGATGCTTCCACTAGAGGTCTCGACGTAACGCCGCACGGGCCGCATGATAGCCGCACATGCCGTGAACCCCACCACCCGGAGGCGTAGATGACGAGCAGATGTAGAGCCCGCGGGCCGGTGTCGAGTAGGGTACCAGGCTGAGCGTTGGGCGGGTAAAGAGCTGGCGGAAGTCCTGAATGCCCCCGTTAATGTCTCCGCCGATGTAGTTGGGGTTGTACTCCTCGAGTCGCTCGGTCGACATTACGCTGCGGGCGAGGATGCGGTCTCGGAATCCCGGGGCGAATCGCTCGATCTGACTCTCTATCCGGTCCGTCATGTCGAACCTAGACCCGTTCGGCACGTGGCAGTAGGCCCACGCCGTGTGCATTCCCTCGGGAGCACGGGATGGATCGAACAGACTCTGTTGGGCCAGCAGTACAAGAGGTTTCTCGGGGTGCTCGCCCTCCCATACCAGCCGTTCGGAACCCACGATCTCATCGATGGTACCGCCGAGGTGAACGGTGCCAGCTCTCGCGCATTCGGGCGCCTTCCACGGGACTGGGCCATCCAACGCCCAATCCATCTTGAACACACCTGGGCCATAGCGGTATCCCTCGAGTTTGCGCCGATATCCTCGCGGCAGGCGACTGCCAGCGATGCGTATCACCTGCCGAGGGGTTACGTCGAGGAGGATAGCGCGGGCCCGCGGAAGCTCATCCACAGACTCTATAGAGGTGCCGGTGACGATCTCGCCTCCAATAGACCGTAGATAGCCCGCCAAAGCGTCGCTGATGCCCTGAGAGCCTCCCCTCGGTATCGGCCAGCCGACGGCGTGACCGCTGGCGCCCAGCACAAGCCCGAATGCGGCGGACGGAGGCCTGTCGAGTCGCAAGAACGAGTGCGCGGCCATCCCCGCGAACAGGGCGCGGGCTTTCTCGCCTTTGAAGAAAGCCTTGGCGAGACCTTGAGCGGAGCGGACCGCACGCATGCCGAAGCGCGCCAGCACCAGCGGGTGGCGAGGAGGACGGAGCGGACCCAACAGCTGCCTGGCGAGCTTGTCCCAATTGATGACCAACGGGGACATCAGCTTTCGGTAGGCCGCGGCGTCACGACCCAGACCGTCAGCCGTCATCTCTACGGAGCGTTCCAATACCGCCGCGGAGCCGTCGTCGAAGGGGTGTGCGAGGCAAGCGGGCGGGTGAATCCACTCGAGCCCATGTTCTGACAGCGGCAGCGTTGAGAAGAACGGTGATCCGACCGCAAGGGGGTGGATCGCAGAACACACATCGTGGACATAGCCGGGCAGTGTCAGCTCGGCCGATCGAGCTCCCCCACCGATAGTCTCCTTGGCCTCCACCACGAGCACCGAACGGCCCGCCTGCGCGATCGCAATGGCCGCACTCGTCGTGCAAACGGCTCCGCCCATCCACAAGGCGAAACTTGACGACCTTCGAGCATGCATACCTCCATACTTTGCGAAACAGCCTAGTTCAACACGTGAAAGCGGGGCACCGGCCGAACTCCCGACGAACAATAACGAATGGGTTGCCGCCGCAAATGCGAATATTCGAGCAGGTGGACATGTCTGGCCCTTATTCAGGAGGTACTATGGTCGACGCGACTAACGCCCCAGTTCCCGGCTGCGCCTTGTACGTCGTGACTCCCGTCTTTAATGACTGGGCGGCCCTCGCCGCGCTCGTGCAGGAACTCGACGAAGTGGCAGCATCGCTCCCCATTCCAATTACAGTGATGGCGGTCAATGACGGATCCCCGCTACCGCTCGAGGCACTCTTGGAATCGCCCCCTCTCCACTTGGCAGCGGTCGAGTTGGTCTCGCTGCACTGTAATCTTGGGCACCAGCGTGCGATTGCCACTGGGATTTCGGAGATTGTCAGCCGAGGGTCGTCTCCCCTGATTCTAGTGATGGACTGTGACGGTGAGGATGCACCGGCGGACATCGTTAGAATGCTGCAGGCTGTCGATTCCGAACCGTCTTCGATCGTGGTTGCAAGCCGCGCGACTCGCTCCGAAGGGGCTGCGTTTCGGGCATTTTATTCGGTCTACAAACTCGCCTTTCGCTTGTTAACCGGAAAGAAGATTGATTTTGGAAACTTCTGCCTATTGCCTGCTTTGGCCGCCCGAAAACTTGCCTATATGCCCGACTGTTGGAATCACCTTGCAGCCACCATCGTCAAATCACGCATTCCGATTGTGCGTGTCCCCACAGCCCGCGCCCAGCGGTACGTTGGAAAGTCATCGATGAATCTGGTTTCGCTGGTGATTCACGGTTTCAGCGCAATCTCCGTTTTCAGCGATGCCGTTTTGACCAGACTGTTTGTCTTTGTCGGGTTGATGTGTGCAGCCGCAGTTGGCTGTGGACTAACGGCCACGATCGTGCGGTTGTTCACCGACCTTGCGATCCCTGGCTGGGCGACAAACGTCATCGGCCTTTCTACCCTCCTTTTTGCGCAGTCGCTGACTGTGATCGTC
>JADFHV010000114.1 GCA_022566975.1 Chloroflexota bacterium | reverse complement strand
TGCGGCCCCGGCAACATCTTCGTGACGCTGGCCAAGAGGAGCCTCTTCGGCCACGTCGGGATAGACGGCCTCTACGGCCCGACCGAGACGGTCGTCGTCGCCGACGAGACGGCGAACCCGACGCTCTGCGCCGCCGACCTCCTGGCGCAGGCCGAGCACGATCCACTCGCGCGGCCCGTGCTGATAACCACCTCCGAGGACCTGGCCGAGGCCGTCCTCCGCGAGACGGACGTACGCCTGGAGAGCCTGGAGAGGGGAGATATCGCCAGGGCGGCTATGGAGGGCCAGGGCTGCGTCGCCATCGTCGAGGACTTGGGCGAGGCATTGGAGCTGGCAAACCGGTTCGCGCCCGAGCACCTGTCGCTCATGGTCAGCGAGCCGTGGGACTACGTCAGCAAGGTCCGGAACGCGGGCGCGGTGTTCGTTGGCGAGTTCTCCCACGAGGTCCTCGGCGACTACGTCGCCGGGCCGAGCCACGTCATGCCCACCGGAGGCACCGCCCGGTTCAGCTCTGGCATCGGCGTCCACTCCTTCGTGAGAGTTACCCCGGTGATAGCATTGGACGACGGTACGTCGGCGGAGCTGGGCAGGGCCGCAGCGCGCATCGCCCGCGCGGAAGGACTCACGGCCCACGCCGAAGCCGCCGAGATAAGAGAGGAGCTCCTGTAGAGGAGTGAGCGTGCGGCGGTAGTCGAGGAGAATCCCGTAGGGGCGGGTTTCAAACCCGCCCGCACCGACACGAGACCGGAGGCGAGCGATGAAGAGAGCAGACGTCGAGAAGCTGATAAGGCCCCACCTGGCGAACATCGAGACATACGCCTCGGTCGACCCGCCCGAGCTGCTGGCCAAGAAGGCCGGCATCCCGCCGGAAAAGGTCATCAAGCTAAACGGCAACGAGAACCCCTACGGCGGCTCGCCGAAGGCCGCCGAGGCCGTTGCCAACACGCCGCTGCACATCTACCCCGACCCGCTGCAGCGCAAGATCAGGAGCGCCCTGGCCGGCTACACCGGGATGGACGAGGAGTACATCGTCGCCGGAGCGGGCAGCGACGAGCTCATCGACCTGCTGTTCCGCCTGTTTATCTCGCCCGGGGACGAGATACTGGACTTCGACCCAACCTTCGCCATGTACGGCTTCTGCGCCAGGGTCGCCGGCGGTGAGATACGGATGGTGCCCAGGGACGAGCTCTTCGAGATCGATCTGGACGCCACCCGAGACGCCATCGGTCCGGACACCAAGATCATCTTCGTCAGCTCGCCCAACAACCCGACCGGCAACCTGGCTTCGGAGGCCCAGGTCAGGGCCCTGCTGGAGACTGGGCTGATCGTCGTGGTGGACGAGGCGTACTACGAGTTCTGCAAGCAGACCGCCGCCGGCCTCGTCCCGGACCACGAGAACCTGGTCGTCCTCAGGACCATGAGCAAGTGGGCCGGCCTCGCCGGGCTCAGGATCGGCTACGGCATAATGAGCCCAAACCTCGTCCGGCACATCATCGACATCAAGTCACCCTACAACGTCAACGTGGCCGCGGAGGCCGCGCTAGTGGCTTCCATAGATGACGCACCGGCGCTGCTGGACAATGTGGATCTGATCGTCAAGGAACGTGACCGGATGTACTCGCTGCTCGAAGAGATGCCGGGCGTCAACCCGTGGCCCTCCTACGGTAACTTCGTCCTGTGCCAGTTCGCCCCCGGACGGGCCGAACCCATCTTCGAAGAGCTGGCCAGCCGAGGCATCTTCGTCCGCAACTTCAGCTCCGACCGGCTCCGGGACTGCTTCAGGATAGCCGTCGGCACGCCCGACCAGACCGATGCCGTCATCGAGGCACTGAAGGAGATAGTGTAGGAGTCGTAAGTTGTAAGTTGTAAGTTTAGTTTTAGTCCTCGGTTTTGAGTCACTGATAACTGTTCACTGATAACTGATAACTCACCACTGCCTGGCCGGGGATTCATAAGGGGGCGGAGCCACCTTGTGCGGGGGTCTGAGGGTGTCCCCCAGAAATTACCCTTCGGGCGGGTGGGTGGGACAAGAGGCGTCCGATATGCAAACATCAAGCGGGCCGGCCTTCCTTAAGGGCTGACCGCTGACGACTGGAGCAAACCGTTGAGTGAACGCACCAGCAAACTCACCCGAGAGACCAGCGAGACCCAGGTCTCCCTCGAGCTGAACATCGACGGCCATGGCCGGTACGAGATCGACACCGGCAACGGCATGCTCGACCACCTGCTGGCCCAGCTCTCCCGCCACGGGCTGATAGACCTTACCATCTCGGCCAAGGGCGACGTCCACGTGGGCTGGCACCACCTGGTGGAGGACCTGGGTATCGTACTGGGCCGTGCGCTGAAAGAGGCAGTGGGCGACGCCCGCGGCATCACCCGCATGGCCCACTCCTACGTTCCGCTTGACGAGGCCCTGGCGCTCGTCGTCGTCGACTTCGGCGGACGGGGCTACTCGGTCATCGAGGGGGAGATCGGCGACAGCGACCTGGGCGAGCTCCCCGGCGACACCGTACGGCACTTCCTCGAGAGCATGGCCCGCGAGGGCAGCTTCAACCTCCACGTCCGCGTGCTCTCCGGCGTCAACAACCACCACATCGCCGAGGCGATATTCAAGGCCCTCGCACGGGCCCTCAGGGCCGCCCTGACTCCGGACGACCGCCTCGGCGACGACATCCCCAGCACCAAAGGCACCATAGGGTAGGGCAGCCCGCCGGGAGGGCGGATCTACCTGTCCGTCCAGTCCCCGGTGTGGGCAACGGGTCGGGACACACCGGGCCAGGGCGCATCCCGACGCGTCAGGGCCGCCTCTAGCGGCTTCTACCATCGCCTCATACCGACGCCTCGCGCCGAGAGTCTACGTCCACGTGGGGCGGATTCCAGGCGTCAGCCATCCCGCTCCCACGCCCTGGGATCGCTGCTAGGCCGGTCGCCACGATGGATCTCCTTTTTGTCCTCTCCCCCGTTCGACGGGGGAGAGTTAGAGAGGAGGCACCACCTTGACCCGATAGAACAACCGTGCTAACCTACTGAACGAGGGACGGACCCGAGAGGGCCCGTCCGTTTTTGCTCGAGGCGAGGGCGCCGGCGTAAACCCCGGACTTCAGTCCGGGGAACTGTATCTCCGAGCCCTCAGCGGTAAATCTCTGGAGAGGGGTACAGAATAGTACAAAATGGGACGTTTTTTTCAGGGTCCGGTTACCCGGCTGCTCGGTGGCTCTCCATCCCATAAAGTAGGGGCGCACGGCCGTGCGCTCCTACCAAACACCCTGTACCGTCCTGTCCCAGTAGCTAAGGGGACTCGACCCGCTCCAGCTCGAACTCGTACTCCTCAATAATGGGGTTGGCCAGCAGCTTGTCGCACATCTCCTCGACCTTCGCCGCCGCCTTAGCCTCGTCGTCCTCGTCCAGCCGGATGACGATGTGCTTGCCCACCCTGACCCCGTCCACGCTGGAGAAGCCGAGCTGGTGCAGGCTGCCCCGGATGGTCTGCCCCTGTGGATCGTTCACCGTGGGCTTGGGCCGGACAACGACTCTTGCCAGGAACATGCGGCCTACCCGGCGTTTGGCTCGGGAGCGTTTGGCGAGCTCTCGTGGGCGCTGATGAACGCCTTGACCCGCTCCTCGTCGAACACGTCGAACCGGTCGATGAACCTCCAGGCCGTCAACGCGATGGTGGTCTCTATACCGGGGTAAGGGGACAGGAGGACCTTCAGGCCCTCGTCCCGCGAGCGCTCCACGATCGCGGTGAGCTGCGCCACCAGCTCAGGACAGCCGTCGGGGCAGTTATAGTGGACGCCGATGCCTCCGTGCTCCAGGTTGTGGAGGCGGTGTTCGTCGGCGACGACCTCATCGTGCAAGCCCCACCTGACCGGGGCCAGGGGTTGACCGTAGTGCCAGCCAGAGGTGGCCGGGGCTGAGCTGTAGGGGGCGTGCGACTCCCCTAGGCTGATGTGGGTTGCACCCTGGTCCTCTATTTTGACGCCGGGGCCGTCCGGTGCGCTACGCCCGAAGATCCCGCCGCCTCCGGTGATGGGTATGCTGGGCAGAAACAGGCCGAGGATGAAGATGAAGGCGATGGCTCCGATGAGGGAAAAGCCCCCATACCGAACGAGCCGCCTGCGACGCTGCCTGCGCGTCCGCCGGGCGGCCCGGGCCTGTGACGGCGTTAGCCTGTCTTTTCTACGTCTCGCTCGTGTGACCATTGGCGCTGGAGAGGACTCTCCTCGACCTCATTGTCCTAGGACAGGTTCTCGCCTGTCAACTTGCGGTACGCCTCCAGGTAGCGGTCGTGAGTCTTCTGGACAACCTCGGCGGACAGCTCCGGCGCGGGCGGCTCGTGGTCCCACCCCTGGGCATCCAGCCAGTCCCGCACGAACTGCTTGTCGTAGTTGGGCTGCGACTTGCCGGGGGCGTACCCGTCGGCGTCCCAGAACCTGCTGGAGTCGGGGGTAAGCAGCTCGTCGATGAGAGTCAGGCCGCCATCGATCATGCCGAACTCCATCTTGGTGTCGGCGATTATGATGCCCTTTCGCATGGCGAGGTCGTGGGCGAAGTTATAGACTCTGATGGAGGTCTGCGCCAGCTCCGCCGTGAGCCCGGACCCGACCATCTCCTCCATCTGGGCGATCGTCAGCGCCTCGTCGTGCCCCACCTCGGCCTTCGTCGTCGGAGTGAAGAGAGGCTCTGGAAACCGGTCTCCCTCTCGCAGCCCCGCGGGCATGGGCTGGCCCGAGACGGTGCCCTCGCGACGGTACTCGGCCCACGCCGACCCTGTGATGTAGCCCCGCACCACGCACTCCACGTCTATCCTATCGGCCTTTCGCACCACCATCGCTCGGCGTGCGATCTCCCGGGAGAGACCGTCCTGTTCCGTGGCCAGCGAGACCAGGTGATTGGGGACGATGTCCGAGGTCTTGTCGAACCAGAACGCCGAGATCTGGCACAGCACCGCGCCCTTTTCGGGAATGCCCGTGGGAAGAACGACGTCGAAGGCCGATATGCGGTCGGTGGCCACCATCAGGAGGCGACCGTTCCCAATGTCGTACGTGTCTCGGACCTTGCCGCGGTACAGCAGGTCCGGCAGGTCGGTCTCCCGGATTGTCGTCATGGTTTCCTATCTCCTTCGATATCGTCCAGTCGGACCGCTCTCGTTTCCGACACCAGCTTACCTTGCCGGATGCGTACAGGGGCGGGTCTGAGGCCCGCCCTCACAGGAGGCCCGCGCGATGGAACACGTAGTCCACGTAGCGGACGTAGTAGCCGTAGTCGAACAGGGCATCCAGCTCCGAGATGGAGAGGTGCGATGTGACGTCCGGGGCCGCCCGCAGGAGGTCCCGCAAGTCTTTCTCCTCCTGCCAGCTGATCATTGAGAGCCGATGGACGATCTGGTAGGCGTCCTCTCTGGCGAGCCCCTTCTCCACCAGGGCGAGCAAGACCCGTTGGGAAAACAGCACGCCCCTCGTGGACTCTATATTCTGCTTCATACGCTCAGGGTAGACGTGGAGGCCTCGGACGACTCCCGCGAAAAGGTCCAGGATATAGTCCAGCGCCAGACATACGTCTGGGAGTATCACGCGCTCGGCCGACGAATGGCTGATGTCCCGCTCCCCCCAGAGCGCGACGTTCTCCAGGGCCGTTACGGCATGGCCGCGCACCAGACGGGCGAGGCCGCATACCCGCTCAGAGAGCTCCGGGTTGCGTTTGTGAGGCATGGACGAAGAGCCCGGCTGCCCCTCAGGGAACGGCTCCTCAACCTCCCGTATCTCGGTCCGCTGGAGTCCCCTTATCTCGGTCGCGAACTTCTCCAGCGAGGCGGCGATGATCGCCATGGTCGTGACGAACTGGGCGTGTCGGTCCCGCTGCAGGACCTGGTTGGAGACCGGAGCGGGCTCCAGGCCCAGACGCCTGCAGACCTTCTCCTCGATCTTCGGGCTGACGGTGGCGTGTGTCCCGACGGGGCCCGAGATCTTGCCCACGGCCACGGCGTTCCTGGCCTGGGCCAGCCGTTCGCGGTTGCGCCGCATCTCGTCCCACCACAGGGCCAGCTTGAGACCGAAGGTTATGGGCTCGGCGTGGACGCCGTGAGTGCGGCCCATCATCAAGGTGTCCTTGTGCTCGAGGGCCCTGGCCTTCAACGTGTCGAGGAGATTCCGTATCTCCTCGTCCAGCAGGTCGGACGCCTCCACGAGCTGCAGGCTGGTGGCCGTATCCCACACGTCGCTGGTGGTCAGCCCCAGGTGCAGCCAGCGCCCCTCCGGGCCGAGGCCCTCGGTGACCGACTCGAGGAAGGCCGTCATGTCGTGGCGTGTACATTTCAGGGCCTCTTCGAGGCGGTCCATGTCGTACGTGGCGCTGCGCAACTTCTCCATGTCCGATCGAGGGATAACGCCCTCGTCTGCCCATGCCTCGCACACGGCAAGCTCTACCTGGAGCCAGGTGTCGAATTTGTGCCCGTCGGCGAACAGACTGCCGAAGTGCAGCGGTTATATTGAAAGTATGAAAACTGCGGTCTCCATTCCCGACGATGTCTTCGAGCAATCTGAACGGCTTGCTCGCAGCACACGGAAGTCGCGAAGCCAGTTTTACGCTGATGCGCTTCGGGAGTACGTGGCCCGCCATGCACCCGAAGAAGTAACGGATAGGATGGAGCAAGCGTGCTCGGAATTCGATGGGCCGGTTGACGAGTTCGTTTCGGCCGCGGCCGGCCGCATCCTGGCGCGAAGCGAGTGGTGATATCACGGAATGTGGCTTGCCGAGTCCCCGGCCATCAGCCAAATTTGCCAATGACACCACAACGAATCGAACAGCAAATCGAGCAGCTTGGGATGCG
>JADFHV010000113.1 GCA_022566975.1 Chloroflexota bacterium | reverse complement strand
GTCGAGAAACAGCTTGATGCCCTGGGCATGAAGTAGCGCAGGTTACGGCACACCTGTTTCCGTCGAAGCATTGGAGCGTATCGCCGCGGCTGAAAAATTCCTCCGCGACCTGGGCCTTCGGCAGCTGAGGGTGCGCCACCACGACACGGTCGCGCGGATCGAAGTCGAGCCCGCGGACTTCGCCGTCTTGATCGACGACTCGGTCCGGAAGCGGATCGCCGACTACTTCCGAAGCATCGGCTACGCCTACGTGACCCTGGACCTGGAGGGCTTCCGCTCGGGCAGCCTCAACGAGACGCTGTCCCTGTCGCGCAAGAAGAAAGGCGCCGCCGGACCGTGAGGCTGCAGCTGTCACCACTGAGATGATGGCCGTCGCATTCCCCGACCCCACCGAGCTGGAGAGCCAGATATCGGATAGGCCCCTTGGGCGGTTCGGCACTCCTGAAGAGATAGCGTACGGCGTGCTGTTCCTGGCATCGGACGAGTCGTCCTACATGACTGGCAGTGAGCTGGTGATCGACGGCGGCCGAACGGCCCAGTAGCGCCGGCTTGTAGGCTGCGGAAACAGGGGTGTGCCCCGATACATCGGGGCGGGGTGTCTGCGGGTGTCCCTCAGAAACAAATTCTGCCCCCTTCCTGGCCTGGACGGGGGCCAGGGGGATGGTCGGAGGGTTTTTCAGCACCCTGCCAGGGAGTAGAGTTCACCAGAGGAGCAACTCGATGGCCACGCCCCGACGAAAGCCCTCCATGACACCCGGCGAAGCGCTGGAGTTTCACCAGGACACCCTGGTAGCGGACACCAAGCTACCGGTGAATCATGGCCTTATATACACGGACAAGATGCGCCAAGCAGTGACGGAATGGGTCGCGGAGGGCCGGCTCTCTCGGTCGGAGATTTCGGCGCGCCTGTATGCCATGACCGTCCGGGACCTTCAGGACTCGGCGGAGGTCAGAAGCCAATACCTGGACGTATGGGAAAGGGCCGGCGTGACCGTAGGAAGCGCCACCTACGCCGGGCCACATCCGCCGGACGGCGCCTTCGAGGCTGCGGTCAGGTCCTTAACCCAGGGCCGCGCGACAATCGACGCCTTTGGCGACGATCTCCGTCTCGTCCTCACGGCCGACGACCTGGAGCAGGTCTACAAGGACCGCGCTCATGGGATCATCTTCGACTTCCAGGACACCATATCCATCGGGGGCGAGCTGGACCGGCTCGATCTGTTCCACAATATGGGCCTTCGGATCGTTCAGCTTACCTATAACCTTCGAAACCTCGTCGGTGACGGCTGCACCGAGCGCTACAAGACCGGCCTGACCTACTTCGGCGTCGAGGTGGTCGAGAGACTGAACGAGCTGAAGATGATGGTGGACGTCAGCCACTGCAGCCAGCAGGTGGGATGGGACGCCCTGGAGTTCTCGACCTCCCCCGTCATCGTGACGCACTCCGCAAGCAACGCCGTCTGCTACCATGACCGGGGCAAAGACGATGATCTGGCACGCGCCATCGCCGAGCGGGGAGGTTACTTCGGCGTCGCGGCCATCGCCGGATTCCTCCGAAACGACACCAACGCCACCCTCGACGACTTCGCCGACCACGTCGAGCACCTGGTTAGCGTGATGGGAATCGATCACGTCGGGATAGGAAGCGACAAGTGCGGGCCCGGACCCGGTACCGAGACCATGTACGAATTCCCGCCCGAGATGGGACCCTTCGCGACGTCGTACCTGTTCAACGAGGACGCCGATCCGCGGAGCAAACCGGCAGGGTTCGACTGGTCGGGATTCCGCCCCGAACACAGGCTTAGCGATCAGCACCGCATGCCCGACTTCGACCAGCCGACGGACTGGCCCAACATCACCGTCAAGCTGGCCGAACGAGGGTTCGACGACGAGGAGCTTCGCAAACTCTTGGGGCTTAACTTCCTGCGCGTATTCCGAGAGGTCGTCGGCTAGTGCCTCTGTCACGCGCTCTAGCTCTCCCCCGTTTCTACGGGAAAGGGACCATAGAGCTGGCATCAACCGGGGTGGGGGGCAAGCCGTCATCCCGAGAACCTAAGAGGAGAAGACATGGACCAGGCTAAACTCCAACGCGAGGTCGACCGGTACCAGGCCCGGACCCCCAAGTCCAGGCAGCTACAGGACGAGGCATCGAAGTACCTTCCAGGCGGGAGCACCAGGGGGGCCCAGTACTTCGACCCGTATCCTATATTCGTCGACCGGGGCGAGGGCCACTACGTCTACGACGTGGACGGCAACGGCTACCTGGACTTCATGATCAACGCCACCAGCCTGATTATGGGCCACGCCCATCCCGACGTTGTAAGCGCCCTCCAGGAGCAGGCCGAGAAAGGGACGGCCTTCAGCGGGCCCACCGAGGCCATGATCAGTCTCTCGAAGCTCCTCTGCGACCGCATACCGTCGGTGGACACCATCCGCTTTACCAACTCGGGCACGGAGGGCACGATGATGGCCATCCGGGCCGCCCGGGCCTTCACCGGCAGGCCGAAGATCGCCAAGTTCGAGGGCGGCTACCACGGGTCCCACGAGTCGGTCTCGGTCAGCGTGGGGCCGGCGGCGGACAAGCTGGACCCCAACGGGCCCAGCGCCATCCCCGAGTACCCCGGCCAGCCCCAGGGCATCCTGGACGACGTCGTCGTGATGCCCTACAACGACCTGGAGACCAGCGAGCGTCTGATCCGTCAGCACAAGGACGAGCTGGCCTGCGTCATCATGGAGGCCATCGCTTCAGGCTTCGGCTACACGCCCGCCGAGCCCGAGTTCCTGCTCGGCATCCGCGAGGTTACCAGGGAGTTGGGCATCCTGCTGATATTCGACGAGGTGCAGAGCTTCCGGGTGGCGCCGGGTGGGGCGCAGGAGCTGTTCGGGGTCATCCCCGATCTAACGGCGATGGGCAAGATAATCGGTGGCGGCATGGCGGTAGGCGCCTTCGGAGGCCGCGAGGACGTGATGTCGCTGTTCGACCCCACCGGTGGCGGGGCGGCCCTCGGACACTCGGGCACGTTCAACGCCAACCCCATGACGGTGGTGGCCGGCGAGGTCACGATGAAACACCTGACGCCGGAGGTCTACGCGCGGCTGAGCCGTCTGGGCGACACGCTGCGAGAGAAGCTGAGGGCCGTTTTCGCCGAGTTCGAGGTGCCCGCCCAGATCACCGGCGTGGCGTCGCTCTTCGGCATCCACTTCACGTCGGACGAGATCACCGACTACCGATCCGTGCTCCGCGGCGACGCTCACATGAAAAAGGCGCTGTTCACCGGGCTGCTCAACGAGGACGTGCTGCTGATGGGCGGCTCCAGTGGGGCCCTTAACACCCTGACGACCGAGTCGGACGTCGACACACTGGTAGACACGACCCGGCAGGTCATCCAGCGAATCAGGTAAGGCGTCCGTCCCCGTTTCGCACGGCCGCATGGCCCGGCCAACGTCCGACCGCGAAGAGATCGCGCCCTCGCAGGGCTCCGTAGGGCACGGCATGCCGTGCCCTACTACAGTGAACACCGCCTCAGCTAACGCCCCTTGAACTGGGGTGGGCGGCGCTCAAGGAACGCGCTGCGGCCCTCGTGGAAATCCTCGCTGTCGAAGTTGGCGAACGGTAGGTGCTCTTCATCCGCGGATAGACCCCCAAGAGACGGGTTGCGGAGCACCGTCTGGAGAATAAGCTTGTGGCGCCGCTGTGACAGCGGCGCCAGCGGCGCCATCTCCTCCGCCAGCGTGTAGGTGAACTCCTCGACCTCGTCCAGCGGCAAGACGCGGGTCACGAGCCCGATGCGCAGCGCCTCGTCAGCGTCCAGCAGACGGGCGCTCAAGAGGATGTAGGACGCGTTACCCGGACCCACCAGGTTAACCAGGCGTCGCATCTCTTTGTACCCCACGAGTATTCCGAGGCGCGCCACCGGGATGCCGAACCGGCCGTTGTCGGCCGCGACGCGGATGTCGGTCGCCATGGACAGCTCGCAGCCACCGCCGACGCAGAACCCCCTGATCATGGAGATGGTGGGCTTGGACAGTGCCTCGACGGCGTCCATGGCCCCGTCGAAGGCGGCCGCGTACGTCCTGGCGCTCTCAGAGTCGTTGCGATAGAGCTCGAAGTCTTTGATGTCGGCGCCTGCTGAGAAGGCCTTCTCACCGGCGCCGGTCAGCACGACCGCCTTCACGGCGACGTCCCGGTCCAGCTCCTCGGCTATGCGCCGCAGCTCCAGCCAGCCGTCGAAGCTGACGGCGTTCCGCTGGTCCGGTCGGTTGAAGGTGACCGTCGCGACCCCGTCCCGACGCTCGACAAGGATCTCTTCGGCCATAAAGGCGTTTCCCTCCGGGGGAGATACGGTGTGCCGGCCGATGTTAACGCAGCGCGCGGGACGGAGGCAAGCGGAGAGACGGGCTACCGCCGGGTACACCCGGTCCAGGTGCGTGCGCCCGTCCCTCCCTCCCGAGGCCAGGACGGACACACAGGTCCACCCCTACGGGTTCGGCTTCAACCTGACGGGACCCTTCGTAGGGCGCACAGCGGTGCGCCCATCCCCCCGACGCTCCCGAGACCAGGACGGACACATGGGTCGCCCCTACCGGAGGGCATGTAGGGTCTACATCCAGCGGCGGCGGAATGCTATGGCGAGCACAGCGAAGCCCGTGGGCGCGACACCGGCCATCCAGTCCCAATGGACGGAGCGTCCGAAAAGTGGGTTGATGGTGGCGCTTAACAATATGCCTGCGCCTACCAACACCGCCGCCCAGAGCAGCGAGTACCTCCAGCTCCGTGGCGTCAATGCGTGTCCGCTCTTTCGCATGCGGGCGCTTTCGGTCTTGCGTTTCGCCATCTTTCGTCCTCGCCTCCTCCACACGTGCATCGTTGACGCCAGAGACCAGCATACGGCTATTTAGGTGCGGTCCGGCTGGAATGGGTTCAGTCGCGCCCTTCCCCTCCCCACAGTCGGCGGTTTCGTTTCCTTGACCCTGGGCTCGTGCGGTTCTATTATGGAACCATACCAGAGACATATGGAGCAGCCCAGATGACAATCAACCTCTCGATCAAAAAGGTCCCCGAGCAGGTAGTCGAGCGGCTCCGCGAGCGGGCGAGACACCACCACCGGTCCCTACAAGGAGAGCTGCTGGTCATCCTGGAGGAGTCTCTGTCCCCGAGGCGGTTGACGGTGGACGAGGCGTACGAGAGGCTCCGGGCGTCGGGTCTGCGCACCGGCAACGAGGCCGTGCGGATGGTACGTGAGGACCGCGATGCCCGGTAGCGTCGTAGACACATCGGTGCTGGCGGCCATTGTCTTCCATGAGCCTCAGTCTGAGGATGCCGTGGTCCTCCTCAGAGGCCGGGAGCTCTACGCTCCGCTCTTGACAGCCTATGAGCTGACCAGCGTCGCCTATAAGAAGTCCCTCCGATATCCTCAGAAACGCGCAGCCCTGTCTGAGGCCTTGGAGGTGGCACTGGCCATGGACATCCGGTGGGTAGACGTAGACCATCAAGGGGTGCTGCGCATAGCTTTGGACTCCGGGCTTACGACTTACGATGCCAGCTACCTGTACCTCTCCCGGTTCTTGGGAGTCCCGCTCATAACGTTCGACGAAGTGTTGCAGGCAGCGGCGGGGAGCGTCGAGCACTAGAGGGCAGGGCGAGCGGTATTACTCCCGTTCGCGGTGTCCGACTCTAACGAGAATCCGTTGGACTCCGGCCCACTGTTAGAAGGTCTCCGGCGAGCTCGTCGGGCTCGGCCCACCATCACTGGCTCGGGCTATGGTCGCTTGCGGACGGGGCCATCAGGTCGCATGCGGTCCAGCATGTCGGTTGTGCCCGCTGAGAGGCTCTTTCCCGCCTGGCGTTGGCTGGCAAGGAGGTCAAGGGCCAGGTCCGACAGGGCCGGTGCGACGCGAAGGCTATCGGGCAGATACCTCATGCACCGGCGCATCAGCACCCGCGCCGGACGAGAGCTCTTCTCCGTGCAGGCGTAGGCGTAGCTGCACATGTAGGCGTAGCAGACGGTCGTTTCGCGATGCTCCAGGCTGACCCTGCTGTTTGAGGGCGCCAGCCGGCGGCTAAGGGACGCGTTCAGGGGTCCATCGAGGTCACCGGGCGTGGGACTGTTGGCGCGCATCTCGCACTCCTGGCGGTGGAGAACAAATGGTCCAACCCGACAGTAAGGCACACGCGAGCCGGCGGCAAGCGGTTTTGGGGTGTTAAGAACGGGGATTGATGGCGAACGGATGGGGCCGGCAGCGGGCGTTGATGGGAAGGTTGACAGCATTCATGAGTAAATCTACGATGGCTCTCGCCGAAGATGGTGGGGTGCTTGGGTCCAGGCAGCGTGATATGGGATTCCGGCTAAGACGCGCGGCAGACAGCAGGTCGGGTGCTCACTATGGCGGGACGACTTGAGGGTAAGGTAGCGCTGGTAGTAGGGGGGGCCACCGGCATGGGCCGGGCGACCGTCATTCGCTTTGGTCAGGAGGGTGCCAAGGTAATGATCGCCGACCGCAACCCCCTGGGCTCTGAACAGACCCTGGCCCTGGCCAGGGAAGTGAGTCCGCACGTGGACACGGTGGCGGTAGACGTGACCAAGTGGGACCAGGTCCAGGAGATGGTGGAGGCGACGGTAGAGCGCTTCGGACGCCTGGACGTGGAGGTGAACATGGCCGCCATCCTGATGCTTACTCCCCACCTGTCCGAGGTAGAGGAGGGGCAGTGGGACCTGACCATGGACACCAACCTGAAGGGGGTATTTTTCTGTTGCAAGGCCGCCATCCCGGCCATGTTGCGGACAGGGGGTGGCTCCATCGTGAACATCTCCTCGTCGGCGGGCGTCGAGTCATGGACCCGGTCTCTGCCGTACAGCGTGAGCAAGGCTGGCGTCATACACCTGACC
>JADFHV010000112.1 GCA_022566975.1 Chloroflexota bacterium | reverse complement strand
GGTCGAGCGGGCTATTGAGGACTACGACGAAGCCATCCGCCTCGACCCACAGTTTGCCGACGCATACTACAACCGTGGCAACGCCTACGGCAACCTGGGTCAGCTCCAGCGGGCCATTGAAGATTACAACGAGGCCATCTCTCTCAACCCAGGAGATGCCGAGGCCTACCACAATCGTGGCAACGCCTACGTCAACCTGGGGCAGTTCCAGCGGGCCATCGAGGACTACGACGAGGCCATCCGGCTAACCCCCCAGGACTCCGAGGCGTACGTAAATCGGGGCGTCGCATACGTCATCCTAGGTCAGCTCCAGCGGGCTATTGAAGATTACGACGAGGCCATCCGCCTCAACCCTCAAGTTGCCGACCCCTACGTGAATCGAGGCAACGCTTACGACGACCTGGGCCAGTCGCTGCGGGCCATTGAGGACTACGACAAGGCCATCCGTCGCGCCCCACAGTTTGCCGACGCTTACTACAATCGGGCCGTCGCATACGTCAACCTGGGTCAGGTCCAACGGGCCATTGAAGATTACGACGAGGCCATCCGGCTCAATCCCCAGCTTGTCGACGCCTATGTCAATCGTGGCGTCCACTACGCCGACCTGGGCCAGTTCGAGCGCTCCATCCAGGATCTCGACGAGGCGATCCGGCTCAACCCCCAACATGTCAAGGCACACGTCAATCGTGGCAATGCCTACGTCAACCTGGGGCAGTTCCAGCGGGCCGTCGACGACTTAGACGAGGCCATCCGCCTAGACCCCCAGGATGCCCGCGCCTACGCTAACAGGGCGGTCGCCTACACCCTCCTCGGCGACGATAAAAAGGCCCGGCAGGACGCCGATAAGGCAGTCGCTCTGGGGTTTGACCGTGCTCTACTCGAGAAGGCGATGGGGAACTAAGGTTAAGCTGGGCCGGACCGGTTTCTGTTACGTCCAGATACCCGTGCTAGCACCCATGCCGAGATAGGAGTGTAACACTCAGCCTCGGAAAATGAGTCGCGCCGGTTGGCACGCAAGTCTCCCGTCGAGCCCCAATGCACGCGAAATCTAGCCCAACGATGATGTCCCGCAGAAGGCTCTGCCCCGAGTGCCGCCACTCGTCGGTCGTAAGGGTGTCACGGGGGATACTGGGGATAAGGGGCATATACGAGTGCCGATGTGGGGAGTGCCAAGTCAGATTCTTGGGACTCAATCTGCTCGCCGTTCGAATAGCCTGGTCGAACGGACGCTCGTTGAAGCATCCTTCGGGCCATCCATCGTATTAGGTCTCTACGCGACCGTCACGCCTCGGCGGGAACCGGCCTGCCGGCCGTCCCCAGTAGGCGAGCTAGTCCCAGGCAGTCATCTCTTTCCGTAATTCGGGGTCGAGTCCCTGCTCGTAGGCCTGGACTGCGTTGTCAATGTGGCGAATGTTGCGGGCGCCGACCAAGACCGATGTGACTGCGGGATGGGTCATTGCCCAGGCCATGGCGAGCCTGACCATTGGAACGCCTAGCTCATCGGCCTTAGCCTTCAGTCGCGCGACAACCCTGAAGTTCCGTTCTGTGAAATAGATGTCCGCGTGACCTGGGGCTATGTGGAAACGCGTGCCTTTCGGCATCTGGGACCGGTCGGGGGTATACTTCCCGGCCAAGAATCCGGCTGCCAACGGGCTGTATGGAGACACCGCGATGCCTTCCTCATCACAGAGTGGGAATATGTCCTTCTCCGCATCCGGTGAGGCCAGGCTATAGGGCGGCTCCATGATCTCGAAGCGGGCGTACCCTCCCGACGCACTGGCATCCAGCGCCTCCTTTAGCTGGTCAGCGGAGTAATTACTCCCACCGATCACACCGATTCGCCCTGCATTGACTTCGTCCGTAAGTCCGGACAGGCTCTCGGAGATCGGGACACTTGTGTCCGGCGAGTGACTCTTGTATATCTCGACATGGTCGGTCCTCAGGCGTTCCAAACTTGCCGCCAGTGCTTTCTTGATGTTCTCCGGACCGGCACCTGTGCTCACCTTCGTACAGAGCGTGATCTTGTCGCGGCAGCCCCTGTCGTGCATCCAATCCCCGATGATCCGCTCTGAGGAGCTCATCTCGTCCGATACCTCCCGCTCGTCCTCGATACCGAGCGCCTCCGTGCGGCCGCGGCGGGACTGTCCCCCGCCGTAGGCCTCGGCCGTGTCCAGGAACGTGATCCCCTTCTCAAGGGCATAGTCCAGGACCCTGCGAGACGACTCCTCGTCGATCTCGCGCCCGAACGTCACGCATCCCAGTCCAATGGCGCTGAACGAACGTCCCGACCCTCCCAAAGGCTTCTGGTCCACAGCTGACCTCTCTGTCAGTCCCAAATCGAATTGCGGGACAACGGCCTTGCAATACAGTCTCTACCCGGCGGAGCAACAGAGGCCGGGTCAGTCCCTTACCCAGTGGCGGAACAACGGCCTTACGTTATCCGGCAGACTCTCGAACACCTGCCGGGGCACGGGGGTCTGCTGAGGCTCTCGGCCGTCGACCTCGTCCACCATGCGCCTACGCTGGTCCGAACCCGGCATCAGGCTATCTATGTTCAGCCACCACGGCGCGAACCGGACCGCGACTCCGACCCTGGGCTCGGTTCCCAGATTCGTGGCTGTCGCGTGCCACAGACGGCTGTCGAACAGGAGCACGCTGCCGGCGTCGCCGGTGGCCTGCATCTCGGTCGGATACGGCGCCATCGGGTCGACGCCGTTGTCGCCGGTGGGGTTATTGTCGGCCCGATGGCTGCCGGGCACAATGAGGGTGCCGCCGGTCTCCAGAGAGAATGGCGACAGCATCCAGATCGTGGTGAGGTGTGTCACGGCGTCGTGGTAAGGCGCCGGGATGTGCCCGGCGTTTTGTTGATTGAAGGGCCAGTCCGAGTGCCATCCCCCGCGGGCGTTCCCCGGGTTGTTGATGATGCCCGTCGTGAACGAGATCCGTACATGTGGACCCAGGAATGCCTCGGCGACCCCGAGTATCCGCTGGTCTGCCAGGTACGGCGCCAGGCTCTGGTTCTTCCCGATGAGACCCGTTTCGGAGTCCACTCCCTGGATGTTTGCCGTGTTCCTCAGTGCGTCGCTGGTCGCTTGGACGCTCTTGCGGACGGCCTCCACCTCGTCAGGGGGAATGACTCCCGGCGCGACGTGCCAGCCGTCTATGCGGAGATGCAGCAGTGCTTCCTCGATTGACATGACTCCTCCTCTACTACCCGGCCGCCAGCGCTTCCCCGATGGCGTCGACC
The DNA here is from genome assembly GCA_022566975.1 of Chloroflexota bacterium. The sequence continues at coordinate 3,652 of JADFHV010000112.1, read as the reverse complement.
AGTCCGTCCGTGTGTTCGATTTCCATGGGTGCGGAGAGGGAGAGACCCAGTCCGGCCGCCACGATGTATCCCTTCAGCAGGACCTCCATTCTGATCAACTCGAAGACCTCACTGTTGGTCTCGACCAGGCTGCGGTAGTCCTGTACCGGCCGCTCCCCAAAGTCGAAACTGATGATCGACCCAACCCCCCTAACGTGCGCCTGAATACCGGCATCGCTAAACACCTTCTCTAGTCCGGAGACCAGCCGCTCCCTGAGAACGTCGAAGTGAGCGTAGACCTCGGGGGTTAACGCCCGAAGCGTTGCCAGCCCTGCCGCGAGCGTCAGGTGATTGCCCGAGAACGTCCCGCTCTGGTTCAGGGTCGCGCCGGTACTGTTGTCCAGTAGGTCCATCAGCTCCGCCTTGCCCGCCAGGACGCCGCCCGGCAGCCCGCCGCTCATGATCTTGGCGAAGATCGTGATGTCCGGCTCGACGCCGACCAGACCCTGGTACCCGCTATATCCGGCCCGGAAGCTGACGACCTCATCCATGACCATAACCATGCCGAGCTCGCGGGTCAGGTCCCGAAGGAAGCGAGCGAAGTCGGGATCGAGGTCGTAGATCCCGGCCTTGGCGTCGAAAAATACGGCCGCGACCTCGTCTTCGTGCTCGCGAAGAATCAACTCGACGGACTCGCGCTGACCGTACGGAAGGATGACTATGTCGTCTTCCGAACCACGCGCCATGCCCGGCCACGAGGCAACGGCGGCCGGGGAGTCCGCGGGTCCGGCATGTTCGATATCGGGCCCCACGCTGATCTCCAGTGCGTCGTGGCTGCCGTGGTAGGCTCCCTCGAACTTTGCCACCTTTGGCCTGCCCGTGAAGGCCCGAGCCATCCTGGTGGCGTGAAGAGAGGATTCCGTGCCAGAGCCGGTGAACCGCACCTTGTCGATCGAGGGGAACCGGTTCACGATCTCTTCGGCCGTCTCCGCCTCCAGCGTGCTGGGGAAGCCGAAGCCTAGTCCTTGCTCAACCGCCTTTTTGACCGCTTCGACAACGGCCGGCGGGCTATGGCCCAGGACCATAGCCGTATGGTGGTTGGTGAAGTCCACGTACCTGTGACCGTCCAGGTCCCACAGGTAACAGTCCTCGGCCCGCTCAACGTAGATGGGATGAGGGGCCGTCCAGTAGGCGCCTTTTATGACGCCGCCGGGCATGGTCGCCGTTCCGCGCTCCCACTGCGCCCGCGACCTGGGCGTTGCCAGACGTATCTCCTCTTGGAGGACCTCTTTAGACCTTGGCATCACTCTGCCTTTCCAAACGGTCTCCAGACCGATCAGCTTGTCAGCACCTGTTTAGGCGTCGTTGAGCCCGAGCAGCTTCATCGCGTTCAATCCGAGTACCTTTACCTTGGCCTCATCGGAGATGTCGGCCGTAACCACCCTGCCCACCGCGAACCGGGCGTCCATCAGCGGCATGTCGGATCCGAAGAGCACGCGGTCTTCGCCCGCTCCATCCACGAGCAGCTCGATGGTATCGTGTTCGGCCAGCGACGTACACGTCTCCAGGAAGATATTCGGGCAAGCCCTGGCGGCGGCGATGGCTTGTTCCTGACCGGGACGCCCGTTGCCGGAGTGAGCAAGCACCCAGCTAACCCGCTGGTAGCGCTCGGCGAGCGCCACGAAGCGGTCCGGGCGTGTGAGCTCGTTTCCCCGCGAGCCCCCGTATCTGTTGCCGCCGGACGCCGCGGCACCCTCCGATGGCTGGTAGAACGAATGGCTCATTATCACGATGCCACGCTCATCTGCCCACTCGAATATCGGAGAATAGTCGGGGTCGTCGATGGGCTTGCCAAGATAGTCCGGGTAGAGCTTCAGGAACCTGAAGCCGAGCACATCGAAGCAACGTTCCAGTTCCGACATAGCCTCATCGGGGTACCTCGGAGTGACGTAGGCCACGCCGACGAAGCGGTCCGGACGCGCCGTGACCGCTCGAGCAACCCGGTCGTTACCACGCCGGGCATCACCGAAGTTGATGCAGTTGACGCAGGACTTGTCGACCCCGGCCGCGTCCATGACCCGCACGTACTCAGCTGGGGAGTCGTCCATTCCGTACCTGCCCCATCGGCCGAGGTGGCAGTGAAAGTCGATTACGGGAGTTTTCAACTGTTACCTCTGGTAAAGCAGCCGGTCCAGATTACCGGCGCAGATCGCTTCCAGCGCCGAGTGTTCCAGACCTGACCGTTCAAGATTGTAAAGCTGTGGGGCCATGGGCGAATCCGGGAACCTCGATCCGAACAGCACCCGCTCGTGCCCCGCAGCCTCGATGAGCCTGGGCATCCCGTCAGGGATCACGAAACGCGAGACTTCGACGTGGACGTTCGGAAGGCTCCTCACCATGGGAATCACCCACGGTACGTGCACGTAGTGGACCTCCGAGAGCACGACATCGACCCGAGGGTGCCCGCGCAGGGTGTCGTGGACCTGGTCGGGCTCGAAATCGGACGCCGGAAGCCAAAGGGGCAAACGCTCGGAAGCAAGCCACTCTAGCCATTCGCCCACGACCCAGTCTTTGAAAGGGAACCCTCCCGCGTCGGGAAGCATCCTGATCGACCGGACGCCGTGCTCGCCCACCTCGGCCGCGAACCGGTCTAGATCGTCGGCCGTAGGATTGCAGACGAACTGCGGTACCAGTCCGGTCGTGCCCGTCAGCATCTCCAAGAGGTACTCGTTGCCGTCGCGGGCGTCGAACGCGGCGCCATGGTGGGAGTACACGACCGCCCGGGCGACCCCAACCCGGCCCATTTCCGCAAGAGCCTGCTCCCCGGTCTCGGAGGTTACTCGCCGGTCATGCCGCCGCCCTAACGCAACGTTGGCATCGAACACGGGCACCGAAGGTTTGAAGTCTAGGTCGACCTGTCCCATCGTCTCGACAAGGCCTCGTTGTGGAGTACGCCTAAGCGTCTGAGAGAGGGCAGCGGCCATTCTACCAGATAGTGCGTGGGCGTTGAACCGGACCGCAGTCCTCCCGCGCCCCTGGAAAGCCTTCCCGCGCGCACACAAGTTTTAAGTGTGCGCCCATTGTGGCGGAAAATGTTGAACAGTCAACTGGCGAGTTTCGAATATCTGACCGGTGGGCGCGGACGGGCTGACCTTAAAGAATTCTGACCCTGTGTGTGGGGTGAGAATCTGTGTCATCCTGTGGTGGTATAGACGCGGGATAAGGTTGGAGTGGGTATATGGCGGCTGACCAACCGTGTCCCCGTCGGCGCCAAGACCCCACCACGCGACGAAGCGGTCAGCCGTCCAGTCCGCGGGGAAGAACTCACGGGAGGACAGGTCAACGGCCTGAAGACGGACGGAAGAGCATCCGTCCTCGGTCAGCTGCCCGTAGGCAGCGGTGAACCTCGAAGGCCCCGTCTCATCCAGCCGAGGGGTGCGCTCCCTGCCCGCCAGCTCGCCGGGCAGCCGGTTGAACAGGGAGACGATAGAGTCGGCGTCCCCTGGGAGCCTAGCGCCTCCCAGGTCCATCGGCACGGCCGCCTCAGGCAGCGACAGCGGGTCCAGTGCCACCAACTCATCTCGAATCGGCGCTCCCTCTTCACTCGCCAGGGCAAGTCCTGTTAGCCCTGCGCCTTGAGGGGCCGCCATAGTTGAGGTGCGGGCCAATGCTT
>JADFHV010000111.1 GCA_022566975.1 Chloroflexota bacterium | reverse complement strand
GCCGCCTCCAGAAGTGGTCCCTCTCGAAGGAAGAGGAGCCCGCGTTCGTAGGGCCACTCCGCCCTACCCGTCACGACCATCGAGGCGACGAGACAGCCGTCCTTCACTACCACTGCGGCGACGTCCGCCGGGAGCATGTGGGCAAAGTCGTGACGCTCGCCGGATGGGTGCACCGGAGACGAGACCACGGGGGCCTGACGTTCATCGATCTGCGGGACAGGGAAGGAATCGTTCAGGTAGTGTTCAACCCGGAGCACACGCCTGAGGCGCACACCCAGGCAGGTGCCCTGCGGAACGAGTGGGTGGTCACCGTAGTAGGCCAGGTCCAGCAGAGGCCGGAGGGGACCGAAAATCGGGAGTTGGCGACGGGGGAAGTGGAGGTTGCGGCCGAGCAGCTAACGGTCCTGAACGAGTCGAAGACGCCCCCCTTCTATGTCAACGACGAGAGCGCCGAGGTAGACGAGTTCCTGCGGATGAAGTACCGCTACGTAGACCTCCGCCGGGCGGGTATGCGCGACATTCTGATAACCCGCCACCGTGTCGTCAAGTTCATCAGGGACTTTCTGGACCAGCGAGGGTTCCTGGAGATCGAGACCCCCATCCTGATCAAGAGCACGCCCGAGGGGGCCCGGGATTTCCTGGTGCCCAGCCGGCTGTATCCCGGACGCTTCTACGCCCTACCCCAATCGCCTCAGCAGCTCAAGCAACTCCTCATGGTTGCCGGTGTAGAGAAGTATTTCCAGATCGCACGCTGCTTCCGCGACGAGGACCCGCGGGCCGACCGCGTTGTGGAGCATACCCAGCTCGATGTCGAGATGAGCTTTGTGGAGGAGAACGATGTCCTCGGTCTGACGGAGGAGCTCTACACCGCCCTCGTGGAGGCCCTGTTCCCAGACAAGTGGATGCACAAGCCTTTCCCAAGACTCACCTACGCCGAGTCCATGCAGATATACGGCACCGACAAGCCGGACCTCAGGTTCGGCCTAGAGATGGCCGACCTTGCCGACATCGCCTCGGAGACGGAGTTCCGGGTCTTCCAGTCGGTGTTGGCCGACGGGGGTGTGGTCAAGGGATTCAGGGCTCCAGGGTGCGCCTCTTACTCCCGAAGGCAGCTCGACGAGCTCACCGAGTTCGTCAAGGAGAGGGGGGCAAAGGGCCTGGTCACTCTGGGCCTCACCGGAGAGTCGGGTCCCATCGAGGAGCTGACCCAGGACCAGGTGCGGTCGGCGGTCTCCCGCTTCCTGTCGCTGGACCAGGTCAAGGCGATAGCCCGGCGCACCGAGGCTGAGGTCGGTGACCTGATCCTCATCATCGCGGGCCCGGCCAAGTCCACCAACGTGGCCCTGAGCTCGCTACGTCACGAGATGGGGCGCCGGCTGGGCCTGGCGGACCCCAACCTCCTGGCCTTCGCGTTCGTGGTGGACTTCCCGCTGTTCGAGTGGAGCGAGGAAGAGGAGCGGTGGGACGCCACGCACCACGCCTTTACATTGCCCAAAGACGGCTACTCCCAGTACATCGAGAGCGATCCGGGCCGCGTCGTCGCTCACTGCTACGACCTGGTGTGTAACGGCTCGGAGCTTGCCAGCGGCAGCATCCGGGTGCACAAGAGGGAGCTGCAGGAGAGGATTTTCAGGGCCCTGGGCTACACCGATGAGCAGATCGATGCACGCTTCGGCCATCTGCTCACGGCCCTGGAGTACGGCGCGCCGCCTCACGGCGGCATAGCGCCGGGAATCGACCGGCTCATCATGACCCTCATCGGGAACGAAAACATACGCGACGTCATCGCCTTCCCAAAGACGCAGACCGGGGTGGACCCGCTGTTTGAGGCCCCGGGGCCCATCGACCAGGAGCAGCTCGACGAGCTCCACCTGGCGATCGTCTCCGACGAAGAGGCCTGAAGCCGGACCCGCCTAGCTGGAGACGTAGGGACGCACGGCCGTGCGTCCCTACCGGTCGCTCTGTTGTGACCCCACCCCTCCATGCCCTTACGTTTCCTGTGGTCACCGAGGGCGCCTCTTGATATAATCACGCGAAACCGGTGGGCCGCCATCTTATGCCACACTCGGCAGCCCGCCAGACGGGAGACCCGCGATGAGCTCTACGCTCGACAGAGAGAAGCTTCACTGGATGTACCAGACGATGGTAACCATCCGCAGGTTCGAGGAGCAGGCCCGCCGTGAGGCCGACGCCGGTAAGCTGCGAGGCATGCACTCGTCCATCGGTCAGGAGGCGGTGCCGACAGGCATATGCGCTCATCTGAGGGACGACGACTACGTGCTCGGCACCCACCGCAGCCATCACCACTGCATCGCCAAAGGCGTAGACCTGAACGAGATGCTGGCCGAGTTGCTGGGCAAGGCCACCGGCACCAACAAGGGCAAGGGCGGTACGATGCACATCGCCGACATTAGCAAGGGCATGCTGGGCGCCAACGGCGTAGTGGGCTCGAATATACCCGTGGCCACGGGAGCCGCGCTCAGCGCGAAGGTCAGGGGTACAGACCAGGTCAGCGTGGTGTTTTTCGGTGACGGTGCGGCGAACCAGGGGAGTCTGCACGAGGCCATGAACCTGGCCAGCATCTGGGACCTGCCCGTCCTATTTGTGTGCGAGAACAACCGCTACGCGGAAGCGACCCCGTTCGAGTACTCGACAGCGGGCGCCTCAGTCTCCAACCGGGCCGCCGGCTACAACATGCCGGGCGTCTTGGTGGACGGCCAGTCCGCGTTGGACATGTTCGAGGTGGCCGGAGAGGCGGTGACGCGGGCCCGCGCCGGTAAAGGACCTACCCTCATCGAGGCACAGACCTACCGGTATCAGGGCCACTTCGGGGCGGACAACCCGCTGGGCTATCGGACCGAAGAAGAAGAGGAATACTATCGCAGCAGGGACTGCATCGAGCGGCTCACGACCTACATGCTGGACGGCGCGCATGCAACCCAGGCTGAGATCGACACGATGGACAAGCGTGCCGTGGACGCTGTTGCCGCGGCCATCAAGTTCGCCGACGACAGTCCCTTCCCGCAACGGGAGGAGATATTCGACGACGTTTACGTATCCTACCCGGAAGAGCAGATAATGGTGCGCAGCAGTGACCCGAGCGTAGTTTCAGAGCAGGAGGTACTGGATGGTCCAGGCTCAAGCGGTTAGGCAGCTAACCTACATCCAGGCGGTCAACGAAGCGCTCCGCCAGGAGATGGAGCGCGATCCCGCGGTCATCATCATGGGCGAGGATATCGCCGGAGGCGCCGGGCGGCCGGACAAACAGGATGCGTGGGGCGGGCCGATGAGACTGACCAAAGGGCTCATCGGTCAGTTCGGCCCTGAGCGCATCCGCGACACCCCCATATCAGAGGCGGGCTTCGTCGGAGCCGGCGTGGGCGCCGCAGCCACCGGCCTGCGGCCTGTAGTCGACCTGATGTACGTGGGATTCTTCGGGGTGTGCGCCGACCAGATTACCAACAACGCCGCCAAGATCCACTACATGTTCGGCGGCAAGGTCAAGGTCCCGCTGACCATAATGACCGGTATGGGGGCCGGCACCAACTCGGCCGCTCAGCACTCGGAGACGCTCTACGCGATCTTCTGTCACTTTCCAGGGTTGAAGTGCGTTGTCCCGTCGAATCCGTACAATGCCAAGGGCCTCTTCGCCGCCGCCATACGCGACGACGACCCGGTGATAATCTTCAACAACCGGCAGCTCATGGGGTTCCGCGGAGAACCCGACGTGCCCGAGGAGCCCTACATCGTGCCGATCGGCGAGGCCAACATCGCCAGGGAAGGGACCGACGTCACGCTGGTAGGCATCGGTTATACGACCCACCTCTGCATGCAGGCCGCCCAGGAGCTGGAGACCCAGGGCTTTTCCGCCGAGGTGATAGACCTGCTATCGGTCTCCCCAATAGACAACCAGGCCATCCTGGCCTCGGTCAGGAAGACCAGGAAGATCGTGATTGTTGACGAGGACTACCCGCGGTGCAGCGTCGCCTCCGACATCTCTGCCCTGGTGGCCGAGGAGGCGTTCGACTATCTCGACGCGCCCCCTAGGCGCGTCACGCCGCCTCACACCCCCGTTCCCTACAGCCGCCCCTTGGAGGCCGTCTACCTTCCGTCCAAGGAGAAGGTCGTGAAAGCAGCGCTGGAAGTCCTCGAGTAAAGGGCACCATGGCCGTTCCCATCGTAATGCCCAGGCTCGGCGACTTCATGATGGAGGGGACCGTCACGACCCTGACCAAGTCGGCCGGCGACCCCGTGAGCCAGGGGGAGGTCATCGCCGAGATCGAGACCGAGAAGGTCAACTACGATCTAGAGGCGACCGAGAGCGGTGTCTTTCATCCCGTGGTAGAAGAGGGGGCCACGGTGGCCGTAGACGGCCTGATCGGCTATGTGCTCGCCGAGGGCGAGGCGCCACCGGAGGCACCATCGCCGCAGCCCGCGCCGGTGGCCCCACGAGTCGACAGACCCGCTTCGACGTCCCGGCCGGCTGCCCCCGTGCGCGGCGATGTCGTGCCGTCGACCCCGGGGGCCCGCAGGCTTGCCGCCAAGCTGGACGTGGACATCTCCGAGGTTACGCCATCGGGTCCGAGGGGCCGAGTCGTGGAGGCGGACGTACGCGCCCACGCCGAGGACCAGCAAGCGGCCAGGATCCCTGCGGGGCTCCCCGAGCCGTCGAAATCGGTCCCTATGGAGGGCATCCGCAAGACCATCGCCGAGCATATGCAGAGCAGCATCTCCGGCACGGCACAGCTCTCCTACGTCCTAGAGCTTGACGTCACCGAGGCTCAGCAGCGCAGGAGGCAGTTCTCCAAAGAGACCGATTCCACGGTGACCCTGGGCCACGTGCTCATGAAGGCGGTAGCGGAGGCCCTGAAGCGAGTCCCCGCCCTCAACACCGTCCTGTCGGGGGGCAACATCCTGTATTTCGATGAAGCCAACATAGGGTTCGCGGTGGCGCTGGACGAGGGCTTGATCGTTCCCGTCGTCAGAGATGTCGGAGGGAAGGACATCCGCGCGGTCTCGGCCGAGGCCGGCGAGCTCGCCGGCAAGGCACGAGAGGGCCGGCTACTCCCCGACGATGTACTGGGCGGGACCTTTACCATCAGCGTTCTCGGTGTGGTGGACGCCTTTACGCCCATATTGAACCGCGGCCAGAGCGCCATCCTCGGTGTGGGACGGTCCGTCGAAAAGCCCGTCGTCAAGGACGGCGAGATCGTTGTGAGGGAGATGATTACAGTGAGCCTCACCGCCGACCACCAGGTGGTCGACGGAGCGGTGGCCACCGGCTTCCTCCGCCGCTTCCAGCAGATGGTCGAGCGCCCCGCACAGCTCTTCAGGTAACACTCAGCTATCAGCAAGGCGAGGACGGGTTGCCGGACCGCCGATGCAATCGGTACGGGGTCAGGCGAAGCCATACCAGATCCGACAGCGCCTCCGGACGGTGGAGAAATACAACCTCAGGCTGAGAGAGTAGAGATGCGAGATTACCACCTCAACACCTATAGCGACGAAGACGGCGGTTACATCGCCGATATTCCAGACCTGGAATCCTGCTCGGCCTTCGGCGAAACGCCGGAGCGGGCGCTGGAGGAGGTGCAGCGAGCCAAAAAGGCCTGGCTGGAGGCCGCCAGGGCCGGCGGCAAGCCGATCCCCACCCCACGGTACCGTCCTGCGATCTACCAGTCAGCCTAGCGAGGAATAGCAGTTAGCCTTGAGCGGTCAATAATCAGCTATTGGATACCGGATGTTGGCTCGCGATTGCTGATGGCAGATAGCTAATCCAATGGACTACGTCAATCTAGGCCGCACGGGCCTCCAGGTCTCTAGGGTCTGCCTCGGCACCAACATGTTCGGCGCCGGGTATGTTGACGACGACCGCGCCCTGTCGGTCATCGACGAAGCATACGACCAGGGGATCAACTTCATCGATACGGCGGACGCCTATCACTCGGGGCTGTCCGAAGGCGTCGTGGGCCGTGCCGTCAAGGGCCGCCGCCACGACTTCGTTGTCGGCACCAAGGGCTTCGTCCCTACCGGGCCCGGCCCCAACGACCGGGGCCTCTCGCGGACGCACCTCATCGAGGCCGTGGAGGCGAGCCTTCGCCGTCTCGACACTGACTACATCGACCTCTACCAGGTGCACTACTGGGACCCGGAGACGCCCGTGGAGGAGACCCTACGAACACTGGACGACCTCGTTCGCGAGGGGAAGATCAGGTACATAGGCTGCTCGAACTTCGCCGCGTGGCACCTGGGGAGGGCCCTCTGGACAAGTGACAAACAGGGCTTCGAGAGGTTCGAGTCGGTGCAGCCCGAGTACAATTTCAGCCGAAGGGAGATAGAGCGGGAGCTACTTCCTCTCTGTCTCGACCAGCAGGTCTCAGTCATACCGTACCAGCTTCTCATGGGCGGGGTTCTTACCGGAGCGTACCAACGCGAAAGCGGCCCGCCCGACGACAGCCACATGGCTTCCCGCCACGTTCAGAGGGCGAAGGACACCTACTGGAACGACGTCTCTTTCAGGATGGTAGACGAGCTCAACGCCATCTCAGCGGAGACCGGATACGAGCCGACGCAGCTGGTACTCGCGTGGGCCCTGTCCAGGCCGGCCGTCACCTCGGTCATCGTCGGCTCCAGCCGGCCGGAGCAGATCGTCAAGAACGCCGAGGCCTCTACCATCACGCTCTCGCCGGAAATCCTGAGCCGACTCGACGCCCTTTAGCTATCGATTTCAAGGAGGAGTCCTTTCCCCATTAGGTCCGTAGAAATTGCCAGATACGACCGCCGTACTTAGCCTAGACAATTTCCAGGCCAACGTGTCAAATTGCCTCTGTGCAATCTGGCGGTGCGGAGCGTCGTAGGGACCCAGATCGAGTCACCGTCGCGCATCTCTCGAAAACGAAGTCGGATAAGGAGGCAACATGGAAGGACTGGCCTTGGTTCTCATAGGAGGAGCGCTCTTCGCCCAATCCTGGAATGTACTGGGACTGTACCCGGACG
>JADFHV010000110.1 GCA_022566975.1 Chloroflexota bacterium | reverse complement strand
GACTGCGTGACGGTCCCCATGCTCATCCTGGGAATGCCGCGGTCCGCGTCTCTACCGTAGCGATCGCAGGTGTACATGGCGATGCCCAGCATGCTTCCTGCCGAGCTTGGGTCGGCCTGGATGCCGCCGCGCATGAAGTGAGCCTTAACGTGCGGCTCTTCGAAGTGGTCTTCCACTAGGTCTATGTAACTCCAGGTCAGTAGCTTCTCCAGGACCTCTTCCCGTCGCGTCCCGCGAACGCCCTCCATCAGCTCGGCGATCGTTGGCGGCTCCGTGAGGAAATATGGGTAGACGATGGCCGAGGCATCGTCCCAGAACGACACCCAGTTGGGATAGGCTCGGGCGTCGCGCTCGGAGAAGCCCCGCATCTGCTCCGCGGCGTCGAAGTCGTTGCTGATCCCCGGACCTCCGAGAAAGGCGCCGTCGGGGAAGAGATGTATATTGCTGGACATGTCGGCGCTCGCGTGAGAGTACGCCATCTCGAACCCGTGCTCGCGGAGCTTGAGGTCGTCGATGACCTTGCCCTGGAGAAGGACCACTATATAGGCGCACATGGGCGCCATGAACCCGGGCGAGAACTCGTCGGTCGTCGCCGCGCCCCCTACCTTGTCCAGGCGCTCCAGGACCAGCACCGAGAGGCCGTCCCGAGCGAGGTAGCCAGCCGTCACCAGGCCGTTGTGGCCCGCGCCGATGACGATTGCGTCGAACTGGCTCTCGGTCATGAGTCTTTGCCCCCAGGGGTCGGCTGAGTGCCGTAATGACGCGATTATAGATAGGCCCTGCCGGGGGGTCAAACCGGACCCCCGTAAGGCAGCACCCACCGCTCAGGACTTCATAGCGGCGTCGATGCGACTAGTGGTCAGTCACACCTGTTCCGATGATTCGAGAAGATACTGCCCCGCCTGTCATTCTGAGTCCCGACACGTCGGGACGACGAAGAATCTAGGGCCGTTGCCTGCTCAAGCTACGTCCCGCAATATTCCGACCTCCTTAGATTCTTCGCGGAGTTTATCCTGAGCAAAGCGAAGGGTTCAGAATGACATCGATTAAATCACGCGTGACTGACCACTAGTCCTCAGGCGTCTCTGCTGACGACGTAAGGTATAGGGGGGAGTCCAGAGCCCCGAATAGTCGGGACTCTGGTAGGGGTCTGGGGACATCCCCACTAGTCAGGGCGGGCGGGTGGGCAAAGGGACCGTGGTCTTTGGGATGTCGAGAAGCCCACCTCGGGTTAATGCTAAGGTAGACGTACTTCACGGCAGACTCTAGAAGCTATCTCAGAATCCTTTTGGGGAGTCCAGAGTCCCGAATAGTCGGGACTCTGGCAGAGGGCCTGGGGGCCTGCCCTGAGCATCGTCGAAGGGATGTGCCCCAGTAGCAAAATCCCCTTAGGGTGGACGGGAGGGAACAAGGCATCTGCCTTTTTGAGATAGTTACTCAGGGGAAAGTTAATGGCCCAGCGAGCGGACGTACTGGTGATCGGCGGTGGGGTGATCGGCGTTTGCGCGGCATACTATCTACAGCAGGAGGGACGGCGGGTCGTCCTCCTGGAGAAAGGCGAGATCTGCAGCGGAAGCTCGTACGGCAACGCCGGATGGCTCGTCCCCAGCCACAGCATTCCGCTGGCCCGGCCCGGCGCGGTATTGAACGGGCTGAAGTGGATGCTCCGCCGGGAGAGCCCCTTCTACATCAAGCCTCGGCCCAGCCTCGAGCTTATCGCCTGGCTCTGGCGGTTTCGCGCCGCCGCCAACGAGCGCACCGTACGCGAATCACTGTCGGTGGTATGCGAGCTGAGTCGGGCCAGCGTCGACCTGTATGAAGAGCTCATTACGAGGGAGGAGCTGGACTGCTACTACGAGCGGAAGGGACTCATCGCCCTGTACACCACCGAACGGGGGCTTGAAGACGGCGCTGAAGAGGCCCACCTACTTCGGGAGCACGGCATCTCAAGCCAGGAGCTGGACTCGGCGCAGGTGAAGGAGATGGAGCCCGCCGTTCGGTCCGACATCGCGGGAGGCATCTATCACGACGGCGACGCACATCTGAAGCCGGACGACCTGGTCCGTGGCCTGGCAGCCCGCTTCGACGCCCGGGGAGGGGTAATACATACCGGGACCGAGGTGCTGGGATTCGAGCTGGCCGGCGATACGATCGTCTCGGTCAAGACCGACAAAGGGGACTACCGTGCCCGGCAGGTAGTCCTAGCCACCGGCGCATGGTCTCCCGGCGTGGCGCGCGCACTGAAGCTCAACCTGCCGGTCCAACCCGCCAAGGGGTATAGCATCACCTTCGACGAGCCGGTGAGTCCTCCTTCAATGCCGGTAATGCTCGCCGAGGCCAGGGTAGGGGTCACTCCGATGGGCCCGGCACTGCGGTTCGCCGGGACATTGGAGCTCTCCGGTCTCAACACCGATATCGACCCGCGCAGGGTCGAGGCGATACGCCGCGCCGGGCACCGGTATCTGGCCACGGACCTCAGCGCCTCGCGGGAGACCGTCTGGTGCGGGATGAGGCCTCTCACCCCCGACAACCTGCCGATCATAGGGACTGTAGACCGGCCCTCCAACCTCATAGTGGCCACGGGCCACTCAATGACCGGGGTGACCCTCGGCTCAGTAACAGGCAAGCTGGTGTCACAGCTCGCCACAGAGCAGGAGCCGCTCGTCGACCTGGCGCCATTCAGTCCGATGCGCTTCCAGTGAGGCGAGGCGTCAGATATGGTATTCATAGGGAACGCTGCCAGTGCAGGAGGACCACATTAATACCAAGGAATCCAATGCCGCCGAGTCCCCTGGGGTCCTTGTCGCATCCGAAGACCCTTTGTGTACCGAGACCTCCCTACCTTCCCTGAACACGTGGATCACTCCCGTCGAACTATTCTATACACGCAGCCACTTTTCAAAGCCACCGGTCCTGGATGTCTCGGGGTACCGCTTGAGGGTAGGGGGTGCGGTCCACTCGCCCTTTGCCATCGGCTATGAAGAGCTGCTGGCGATGCCCAGCAAAGAGGTTGCGGCTACCCTCGAGTGTGCCGGCAACAGCAGGTCGTACGTAACGCCTCCGGCCGAGGGGGTCCGCTTTCGCCATGGCGCCGTGGGTAACGCCAGGTGGAAGGGCGTTTCCGTCTCTGACCTGCTGTCTCGGGAGATATTGCAGGAGACAGCCAAGGAGGTACTCTTTGAGGGGGTCGACGTTGGCGAGGAAGAGGAAGAGGGCGAGACCATACAGCTAGGCTATGCACGCAGCCTGCCTATGGAAGTCGCCTTGGACGCCGATACCATCCTGGCCTATGAGATGAACGGTGAGCCCCTTCAACCCGCCCACGGCTATCCTGTACGGCTGATAGTCCCCGGATGGTACGCCATGGCCTCTGTAAAGTGGCTGACCCGCGTCCAGGTGTTGAAGGAGCCTTACCAGGGCTTCTTCCAGAAGCGGCGCTACATATTCATCAATGAGGGGGAGACGGAGCGACACTCCTGGCAGCCCGTGACGGCCCTGCGGGTCAAGTCCCTCATCAGCCGCCCCAGACACGGCGAGGTGGTCCAGCCCGGCCTGTACACCGTACGTGGCACGGCCTGGTCCGGCGAGGGGGAGATAGCCAGGATCGAGGCCAGCACCAGCGGAGGACGCGACTGGCAGGAGGCCAGTCTGGTTGGCCCCTCCGTCCGCACGGCATGGCGCCAATGGGAGCTTCCATGGAACGTATCCAAGCCTGGACACTACATTCTCATGGCGCGGGCCACCGACTCCGCCGGCAATACGCAGCCGGCCAACATCAGGTGGAACTTTCGCGGATACGCCAACAACGGCATCCACACGATAGCGGTGGAGGTGCCACCTCATTGAGGCCGCCCTGTGCCCCAGCGCGGAACAGAGACATAGGGCTAGACGGGCTCCGGCCAGCAGCCTCAGCTTTGGTACCCGTTCCGCCTGTCCCACTGACGGGCCTGCTCCGAGCGCTTGGCCGGGTCGCCGTACCCACCGCCTCCGGATGACAGACATAGGATTCGGTCCCCCGGCTTGACCAGGACTCCTGTCTCCTTGGAGCCGAGCACGCGCTCGACGCCGTCGGAGATCAGCGAGTAGACGTGGGGCTTACCCGGCTGGCCGCCGAACAGGCCGAAGGGCGGGACCACGACACCGTCCCCGGCGGTGTTCAGCCGGGCGGTGTCCGCTCCTTCGTAGACCATGTCGCAGATGGCGCCGAGTCCCCCGCGCCAGGTGCCGTCGCCCGCTGAGTCCGGCCTCAGCTCGTGACGCCGGACGTAGAATGGAAAACGGTCTTCCGTCACCTCGATGCTGGGGCTGCGGATCCCGCCTGCCACGTTGATCTCGCCGACGTTCGGCCACCCGTCGAAGCCCTCGGCTGCGCCGCCCCCGCCCCGGGCGAAGAAGAAGTGCCAGATGAACCTGCGTCCGTTACGGGGGTCGGTCCCGGTGATGGCGTAGCGCAGACGGCGCGAGAACCCTGCGGATACCGCGTCGGGCAACGCGGGCGCCAACGCCTTGAACACGGCCTCGATTATCTCCTCGGCGCAGTGGTTGGTGCTCATGCACACGGGGGCCGGCGGTAAAGCGTTCACGATCAGGCCCTTGGGCGCGACAACGGTCACCGGTCGCATCGACCCCTCGTTCTTGGGCACGTCGAATGGCGCCAGATACATGATGGCCGCGTGGGCCAGCGACCGGGTGTTGGCGTATGCGCTGTTGATGAACCCGGTTACCTGGGGGCTCGACTCGCTCAGGTCGATGGTCATCGAGTCTCCCTCTATCGTCACGGTAGCCCTGATGGGAATCATCTTGGACTCGAAGCCATCGTCGTCGATGAGAGACTCCCCCCGGTAGACCCCGTCGGGCCAGTCGGAGATGAACCCCCGCATCTGCGTCTCCGTCGCGCTGAGGATGTCGCGGACGCAGCGCATCAGGAGGTCCGGCCCGTAGCTGTCCAGGAGCGTATTGATGCGTCGGGCCGCAATTCTGACGGAGCCGATCTGGGCGTTGAGATCGCCGAGGAAGTTCTCGGGGTGCCGGACGTTGGCGGCCAGCATCTGCAGCAGGTCCCTCCTGGGCACGCCCCGGTCATAGAGCTTCAGCGGCGGTATGCGTAGGCCTTCCTGGTATATCTCGCTGGCCGCCGGGTTGTACCCACCGTGGGTCGCTCCCCCGACGTCACTGTGATGGGCCCGGTTGACCGAGTAGAAGAGCAGCTTGCCCTGGTAGAAGATCGGCGCGATCACCGTTATGTCCGGCAGGTGGCTGCCGCCGAAGTAAGGATCGTTCAGCGCGTACAGGTCCCCGTCGGCGATCTCGTCGCCGAAGTAGTCGCGGACTGCGGCCCCGGCGATGGGCAGCGCGCTGATGTGGACTGGGATACCCTCGCCCTGGGCTACAAGCTGGCAGTCGGCGTCGAGCACCACCGTGGAGAAGTCCCTGGTCGAGTTGAGGATCTGGGACATCGAGGTGCGGAGCATCACCTCCATCATCTCTCGGGCTATCGACTCCAGGCGGTGCTCCACGACGGCCAGTGTTATGGGGTCGGGGCGCCCCTCTTGTCCCGAACGCTCGTGTGGGAAGGCTTCCTCCAGGGCTACCGCTATCTCGAGGCCGCCATAACGGTCCACGGTCGCCCTGTCGCCGGGCTCCACCAGTACGGTGGTGAAATCGGACTCCAGGATGGCCGGTCCCTCGACCTCTGTCCCAGGAGAGAGGTCATCCAGGGCGAAGACGGGTACGCTTCTCCACTCGCCCAGGAACACGTCCCGTCTTCCCTTGGGAGCGTCCGATGAAGAGGGTCGCGGCCTGCGCTCGGGGAGAGCGCTCTTGGGGAGGCGTCCCCTCACCGTGACCCGAAGCGTGACCAGCCGTACCTCCTGGTCGGACTGGTTGTAGGAGTACAGCTCCTCGTAGCGCCTGTGAAGGTTTGTCGCCCACTCATCCCGGACCGCGCGGTCCTCTTGAGAGAGGTCGGGAATGGGTACGTTTACCTCGTATACTTGATCGAGATAGCGCATGTCGGCCGACGCCTCCACGTCGATGTCGTCGTCGGCGACGGCACGGGCGGCCAGCCTCTCCCTGCCCTGGCCCTCGAGGGCGTCGACGATAGACCGGACGGCGGTCAAGTCGACGTCCTCCAGGCCGGCAGGATAGGACCTGGACAGGTCATAGCGCAGGTCGGTGGAGAGCATTCCAAAAGCCGAGAGAACCGGCGCCATCGGCGGGATACGCACCCTCTCTATCTGGAGCTGCCGCGCCACACGGCCGGCGTGGAGGCCGGACGCCCCGCCGAAGGCGATGATGGCAAACTGTCGTGGATCAACGCCACGCTGGACCGACTTCAGACGGATGCCCTCCGCCACGTTGGTCGCCACTACTTCGTGGATGCCCTGAGCGGCCTCGACTGTGGACAGTCCCAGGGGTGTTGCGACATCTCGCTCGACCGCCTGTTCAGCCAGCGCCTTGTCGAGCGGTGCCTTCCCGCCCAGGAAGTTCGCGGGATCCAGGTAACCCAGTACCACGCTTGCGTCGGTCACCGTCGGGTCTGTCCCTCCCTTGCCGTAGGAGGCTGGGCCGGGCTCCGCGCCGGCGCTCTCAGGGCCCACGTGCAGAATGCCGCCGGCGTCCACCCGCGCGATACTACCTCCTCCTGCGCCCAGCGTCTGGATGTCGATCATCGGCACCGCGATCTTCCATCCGCCCTCGAACCTCTCCATCGTCACCTCGGGGACGCCGTTGGAGATGAGCGAGATATCGGTGCTGGTGCCTCCCATGTCGAAGCCGATCACCTTCGGCTCATCCAGGAGACTGCCGTAGTAGGCCGCTCCGCTCACGCCCCCAGCCGGGCCCGAGAGGATGGAACGCACCGCCAGACGGACGGTGTCCTCTATCGGCGCCACTCCTCCGTTAGACTGCAAGACCAGGAGGTCTTGATCGTGAGCCGTCGAGGCCAGGCGCTCCTTGAGCCGTGTAAGGTACTCTCCCACGGCGGGACCCACATAGGAGTTCACCACGGTGGTGCTGAGCCTGTCGAACTCCCTGATCTGAGGCAGGACCTCGTGGGACAGCGATGTATATGCCCCCGGAAACTTATCGCGGATCTTCTCTGCGACCCGGCGCTCG
>JADFHV010000109.1 GCA_022566975.1 Chloroflexota bacterium | reverse complement strand
CCGCTGACTGCATCTAAGCCGTAGGGATAGCCAGACAGACCAGGAGGGTGAGCTATGCAGGGGGTCCTTCCCACCACCCATCGGCTGGCAGCCGAGGACACTCGGCCCGCTGGGACGCCGCTACTCGGATCGCCGGAGCCAGAGCCCCTGCGGGCTATGGATATCCTGGCTGACCTATCAGACGCCGAAGTCGAGCGGCTGCTGGAGACCAGCCCCATGCAGACAGTCCCGTCGGGAACGCTGCTCTACAGCCCGCAGGACGGGCCGGATATGCTGTTTCTGCTGAAGTCGGGCAGGGTGGAGCTGTACCGGGAGTCGCCGGACGGCCGCCGGCTTACCCTCGTGATCGTCGACGAAGGGACCATCTTCGGAGAGGTGTCCCTGGTCGATCATGGGCTCCGGGGCACGGGTGCGGTGACGATCAAGGACAGTGTCATGTGCGCGCTCGACACCGATGACGTAAGGTCGCTCATGCTGCGGCACCCGACGGTGGCCCTCCGTGTAATAAAGGTGCTGGGCAGCAGGCTTCAGGAGGCGAGGGACTCCCTCCAGGACATGGCATTCAACGACGTGACGGGCAGGGTGGCCGGGCTGCTTCTGCGTCTAGCGGACGAGCAGACCAACGTCGTGGAGGGGTTCACACACAGAGACCTTGCGGCCATGGTGGGATGCCTGCGCGAGAGCCTGACGACGACGCTAGACCGGTTCAAGGAGTCCGACGCCGTGTCCATTGGACGCAAGCGTATCGAGATCAGGGACCCAAGCCAGCTGGAGGCGGTGGTCCGGCAGCGGTCGGGCGTTCCGGTGTGACGCAGAAGGGCAGGTTTGAAACCTGCCCCTACGTGTTCTCCGGTCGACTATCGCCGTAAGGGCACGGCCTGCCATGCTACAACAGGGTGTTGAAAAACCCTTTCGACCATCCCCCCAGCCCCCTTCCTAGCCAGGAAGGGGGAAGATTTTGTATCTGAGGGACACCCTCAGGCTCCCGGCAAAGGGACTTCGCCCCTCTGCACACCCCTTTTTCATTAGCCTGCTAGTGTTCCACGGAGGACCGCCGCCCGTTACAAAAGACGAGGCCAGGCGGGCCAGGGCTTCGTCCGGCATCCGGCAGGGGCCGATGGATTAGGTGGGCGTCGCGATCGGCAGGAAACGGGGAGGGCGGGTTTCAAACCCGCCCCTACGTATGCGGCGGGCAAGTCGACGGGGCTACGTCGTCGCGAGGGTGGGCGACCGTAGCGGGGGGAAGATCTGGCTCTCGTCCAGCGGTACGGCCTCTTTCTGGTAGACCTGCACCCTGTAAGAGCCGTAGTCCGGCACGTACATCAGGCCGTCGTCGCCCACTACCACGGACTTCGGCTTACGGAGCAGCTTCTGCTCCTCCAGCTTGGCCATCTCCCGCAGGCGCATGGGCTTGGCGTTGGACATGAGGTAGACGCGCCCTGACTTAGACAGCGTCGCATCCCCCAGGAACTTGGTGACGTACTCGGCCTCCGCATTGAAGAGCTGTATCCGGTTGTTGAGGGTGTCGGCGACGTATATGTCGCCGTCCTTGTCTACGGTAAGGCCGGCGGGCCGATTGAACTCGCCGTCCCCGTTGCCTGAGCCGCCGAAGGCGAAGATGAACTCGCCGTTGGCGGCAAACTTCTGAACGCGGTCGTTACGCCAGTCCGATACGTAGACGTCCCCCTCCTCGTCGACCGCCACACCCCAGGGATAGTTGAACTCGCCCTCCTCCGTCCCAAAGCCTCCCCAGTTGAGAAGGAACTTGCCGTCTTTGGTGAATTTCTGGACGCGGTGGCTCAGCGAGTCGACGACGTAGATATTCTCCTCGGCATCGAACGCCATCGCCGCAGGCCCGTTCAGCTTGCCATCTCCGTCCCCTTGCTCGCCCCACTTGCCCAGAAACTCTCCATCCCTATTGAACCGCGAGACGCGGTGAAGGGCTTCGTCCGATACGAAAAGCTCTTCCGCGCTGTCCGCGATGATACTGACCGGCCACTGAAGATCGCCATCGTCCGTCCCCAGCTTGCCGATAGTGCCGAGGCTATCGTCGTCCAGGTTGAGTACCCTCACGTCGGCCGCTATATCGGTACGGCAGAGGACGTAGATCCGCCCCTCGTTCCCCAGGGCGACGTCAGTCGGGAAGTTGGTCACCCGCCTCATGCCGATGGTCTTGACGTATGGGAAGCCCGCCCTGAGTAGTGCGTAAGGTCTAGGCATGGGTAAAGCTTTCAGCGGTCAGCTATCAGCAATCAGCGCTCAACCCCGTTTCCCCGGCTGATAGCTGATAGCTATTTGCTTACTTGAACGGCTGGACCTGCTCGAAGGTCCCGCCGACGATGGGGGCCGGATCGAGGCCCATCCACTGCTCCAGCATCGTCCCGTAGATGCCTCGGAAGTCGACGGTGTGCCTCATGTCCTCGCCGTTGAGCCACTGGTCCGGCTCTATCGACGGGTACTCGGCATAGAGGCCGCCGCTGACCCGCTCGCCTATGATGAAGGCACCACCGCCCGAGCCGTGGTCTGTGCCACTGCCGTTGTCCTTGATGCGGCGCCCGAACTCGGTGAAGACGAGCATGGCCACCTCATCGGCGGCGTCGTGGTCCCGAAGGTCCTGGAAGAAGTCCATGATGGCCCCCGAGAGCTCGCCCAGGAGCTTGGGCTGGGTCGGGTTCTCGTTGGCGTGGACGTCGTACCCTCCGTGGCTGGCATAGAGGACACGCGTGCCCAGACCGGCCAGGTGGACCCTGGCAGCGTCCTTGAGGCTTTTCGCTATCGGGTTGTCGGCGTACTCGACGTTGGACTCGTACCTCTCCGGGGCCAGCTTGAGCTGGTCGGCGCCCTTCAGCACGTCCAGCCCCGTCTGGGACAGGTAGTCCATGACCGGCCCGGTGCCGATGGCCTGACCGTACATCGCCTTGAAGATGTCCAGAGCCTCGCTTCGCTCCTGCCGGTCGGCGATGCCCGTCATCAGGCCGTAGCTTTCGAGGTCGCCTACGGAGGTTACCGGGACACCGGGAGCCGCCATCGCCCTTGGAAGGCCGCGGCCGAAGTTGACGCAGGTCAGCACGTTCTCTTTGTTAGGGTCCAGCTCCCTGACAGCCTGGGCGACCCAGCCCTGCGTGCCGACGCTGTCGGTTACGCACGTGTGCATGATGTCCATGGCCCGGAAGTGGGAGCGGCTTGAGTTCTCGTATCCGATCCCCTGGACGATTGCGACCTTACCCTCGTCGTAAAGCTCCTTCATGGGCCCCATGCTGGGGTGCCAAGCAAGGGTGTCGTTCAGGGGCAAGACGTCGTCAGCCTGGACGGCAACCGTCGGCCGGGAGTCGTGGTACACGGAGCTCGTGAAGGGGATGATGGTGTTCATGAAGTCGTTTCCCCCGCTGAGCTGCACGATGACCATCACCGGTGGCTCTGCATTGCCGTTGCCTGCCATGGTTTCAAACCCTCCCCGCCCTGCTAGGCGAACTGGTAGTCCCGCGATGCCACTATGAGCTGAATCATACGCACGATCCGAGAGACACTGAGGTCCGACTCCTCCTCGGACGCGAAGCCGAGAGCGCCACCAGACTCCGCGTATCGCACCAGTCCCTCCCGAGTCTCGCTGCCGACGCTCACCGGACCCGTAAGCTCGAGGCAGCGGTCCACGAACTCGTCGGGGGACAGCGCACCGCCCTGGGACTCGAGCCTCTCGATGATGGACTGGACCCCCGGCTTCGTCGCGTCGGCGACCTCGTCGACCGCGAAATTCACGCGCTCATTCAACGTCCCTCCGTCGATCCACTCCTTGCCGGTGTGCCACCCCTCCACGGTCGGCGGGTCAAAGAGGGACTGCCCCATCAGGGTGGTGGCCTCCGCATACTCGAGCAGGCCCGGCTGGGGGAACCGATAGGTCCCGACGAGCTTGATGACACCGGCCACCAGCTCCGCTGGGCTCTTGACCTTCCTGGACCGCGCGTCCTTGAAGAAGTCGGAGTTGAACAGGGCCCGCAAGATGGAGCGTATGTCGCCGCCCGACTCGGTGTAGGCCCGCATCAGCGTCTCTATGGCCTCGGGGTCCTGAGGAGGCACCTGCTCCCATGCGGGCACCTGGGGCTCGTCGGCGACAAAGAAGTTGTAGAGGTGGCGGGACAGGAACCTTGCCGCGGCCGGCTGCTTGACGATGATGTCTACGATGTCCTCACCGTTGAAGCGGCCCGTCTGGCCAAGGAACGTCTTCTCGCTGTCGTCGTGGTCGTCCTCCCGGTAGACGAACCGCGTGGGATAGTGGCCAAAGGGGTATAGGGGGATCGGCTGGGAGAAGGTCCAACCCGTGAACGCCCGAGCGGCGTTCTTGATGTCGTGCTCGGTATAGTTCCCGACCCCCATGGAGAAGAGCTCCAGGAGCTCCCGTCCGAAGTTCTCGTTGGGCTGGGTCTTGCGGTTTTCGTTGTTGTCCAGCCAGAAGATCATGGCCGGGTCTCGGGACAGCTCGATGAGGATCGTGCGCACGTCCGACATTCCGACGCGGCGGAAGGTGTCGATCTGAGTGAAGGAGGCGGGGCCGTGCTCCGACTTACCCCATCCGGTGGCGAAGACGTGATGCCAGAAGAGGGCCATCTTCTCCTCGAGCGGACGCCTTGTGTTCACCATGTGGTATATCCACTTGGCGGCGGCACTCGGTACGCCCTCGCCGTCGTAGTAGCGGTCGAGGATGTCGGTGATCTCGTCGGGGTGACGCTCGGGGTGCAGGAGGTCCTCGACTACGTCTTCATATCGCAAGGAGGCGTAGTCTTCCAGCTCCTCCCGGCCGGCGCCGAAGCCGGCCCGGCGTAGAAGGTGGGCGGTGAGATCGAGGTCGGTGTCAGTCACTGCTCTCCTCGATGCACGCCGTGTCGTGGCGGCGCCATGCGGCAGCAGACCCGTTGCTCCAAATCCCCGGCATTTTATCTCAGCGTCGGTACAGGCGCAAGGCGTCCACGGACGCGTCGTGCCGCGTGCTATCCCTACTCCTGATGAAGAGTCGACGACCTTCGGGGTACCGATATCTGCTGAGGGGTCAGGGGGATCGCCTCCTTCTGATAGACCTGCACGCGGTACGAGCCGTTGTCGGCGATGAACATGCGGCCCTGGTCGTCGACCTTGACCGACGTGGGGCGACGCAGGAGCTTCTGTGGGTCCAGGCTGGCCATGTCGCGCATCCGGTTCGGGCTGGCGTTGGTCATCATGTAGTCACGGGCGGCGAGGGAAAGCGTGGCTTCGCCGAGAAACTTCTGGACGTACCTGGGCTCCGAGTTGAATAGCTGGACGCGGTCGTTCCCAGCGTCGGCCACGTAAATATCCCCGTCTCCGTCCACGTCCACGCCCGTGGGGCGATTGAACTCGCCGTCCCCTGTGCCTGACCGGCCGAAGGCGAAGATGAACTCCCCCTCGGCCGTAAATTTCTGGACCCGGTCGTTGCGCCAGTCGGCCACGTAGACGTCGCCCAGCTCATCCACGGCTATGCCGTATGGCATGTTAAACTCGCCCTCGCCGTCGCCGAACCTGCCCCAAGTCAGCAGAAAGTCCCCGTCCTTCGTGAACTTCTGGACCCTGTGGTTCCATGCGTCGACGACGTAGACGTTTTCCTCCAGGTCGAATGCCAGACCGGCGGGCCTGTTCAGCTGGCCCTCGGCATCGCCATACTCTCCCCACTTGCCGAGGAACTCTCCTTCCATGTCGAACCGGGACACCCGGTGCAGGGCCTCATCGGAGACGAAGAGCTCCTCGTTGCCGTCTGCGACGATACTCACCGGCCAGACGAACTTCCCGTCGTCGCTGCCGACTTCGCCGATGGTGCCAAGGTCCTCGTCGTCCACGGTGTACTTCCGAATCAGGGCCTGGGTCGCCTCCTGCCGACACAGCACGTAGATGCGCCCCTCTCCGCCGAGGGCGATGTCGACGGGAAAATTGGTCAGCCGCCTCATGCCGAGACACCTGAGGTATGGGAATCCCGCTCTCAGCAACCCGTAGGGTCGAGTCATGGTCCCCTCCCCGGGGGATGCCCCCCGCCCAGTTTTCAGTCCTCAGTTTTCAGTTGTTAGAATTCAGTATCGGGTGGTCGGTTACTGATAACTGATAACTGTCAACTACTAACTGTCAACTACTCACGCAAACTGGTATTCCTTGGTTGATACGACGAGCTGCATCATACGAACGATCCGGGAGGCGCTCTTCTGGCGTTCCGCCTCGCTCCCGAAGCCCAGCTCTCCCCCCGATCTGGCGTACTTCAGCAGGGCGCTTCGCGTGTCCGCGCCGACGGTGAGGGGGCCGGCAAAGTCCAGGCACCGGTCCACCAGGTCGTCGGACGACAACGGGCCGCCATCGGCCGATATGCGGTCGATGATCGAGCTGATGCCCGGCTTTGAGGCGTCGCCGACCTCGCCGACGGCGAAGTTGCTGGCAAATCCGGCAAGACTCGGTCCGAAATCGTGACCGGCAACCTCAAAAGACTGACCGCCGGGGCCTTGGAGGAACGAACGGCTGTTGGCCATGTCGAAACTTATGCCGCCGGCCGTCCAGTTGAAAAAGTCCGGACAGGTGCTTTGGTTGACAAAGGAACCCTCGACAACGAGCGGCTCAGAGGATCCAAAGTAGATACTCGCCCCCTCTATCAATACGAAATCACCGCCGATGCTCATGGCCGCCACATGCCGGACACGCAAGGTCGGCCGCGTCTTTCCACCACGTGGCGAGCGCAGGCCACCGGCTCGATCGCCCGACGAACATGGCAGGCAATCCCGGCTGGCGTCAAGCACGAAGTCGCCGGAGGTGTTTACCACCATCTCCCCGGTTAGGTTCATCTCTCCTCCGGCATCGTCGAGGCACCTTGATAGGATCTCGACCTCCGCGACGTCGAGAAACAGCACCCCGCCCTCGGCGACGCCCTTGGCATGGCCGCGCACTTCGATCGGCACGCGAACCTTGACTCGCTCGTCCAGTTCCACGCGCGTCAAGTCGACGTGAATGGGCGTCGAGCCGAGATGGTCGTATTGCACGTCCTTGATCAGGCAGGGCTGCTTGCGGCCCTCCATCTCGAGGTTGATCAGGTGGGCCCCGTGGGCGAGTTGCATTTCGACGTCGTGTCGATCCAGGGTCAGGCCGACGGGTTCGCGTTTGTGGCCATAGAGGATCGCCGGTAGTTTGCCGGCCCG
>JADFHV010000108.1 GCA_022566975.1 Chloroflexota bacterium | reverse complement strand
TTTAGATGCCCAGGCGGAGCACGGCGATTCACCGGCCGCCGGGCATGCGCAGGGAGACTAGGCCAGCGAACGCCGGGCACGTCCCCAACGCTCTTCGTGGGCTCCGACGAGCTCGCGGAAGAGCTCGGAGAACGGTGGCAAGTTGATGGACTCGGTGGTCATGATGAGTGCGTCTTCACGGTTGTCCGTGTAGTAGCCCTTCCGCAGCCCTCGCTCGGTGAAGCCGTATTTCGAGTAGAGCCTCTTGGCCACCTGGTTGGAGACCCTGACCTCGAGGGTCACGACCTCTACCGGGCGCGCCATGGCCTGCTCAATGGCTGCGATCAGCAGTAGCTCGCCGATCCCTTGGCCGCGGTATGTCTGTCGCACGCCGACCGAAACGACGTGGGCCTCATCTACCGAGTACCATATGCCCAGAAACCCGACGATATACTCGCTGCCTGGCTCCCAGGCGGACGGCCTGCCGAGCCATCGGCTCGTAGCCGTGCGCAGCAGCCGGCCGAACAGCGGCCTCCGGGGCTCTTCTTCGGATTCAGGAGCCGAAGACCACGGCGCCAAGGCGTGATCCTGGAGCCAGGCCACCAGGTATCTCGACCTGCGGTTCTTCAGCTCCCGCTTGAACTGGGTCGGAGGGAAGAGAGCTGGGAACGCCTCGCGCTCGATCTCCGCGGACTGGGCTATGTCTCCCTCAGCCAACGGCCGAACGGCAAAGGGCATCGCCTTGGTCTCGGGTTGCCGCTCAAGTGCTTTCACGATTCGCCTCGGAAAATTCTAGCATAGTCGGCGAGAGGAGCTTAACTCGGCGTGACCGGGCAACGAATCCGAGTCGCGCATACCGCCTGGGGGTAGCCTTTCCACACACCGTCGGGTTTTGTTCTGAACGTAACGGTCAATACATGAATAGAAGTTTCGGAATTGTATCTCCAAGGTACTTGCCAACGTGGCCGTGCTAAGCTGTAGAATGTATGGTTGTGGGACAGGCGGCGAAATAACACCCTCCCTCGCCCCAGGCTAGACTCGTCGCTGCCCCGTACTCTAGGAGCTTATGGAAGCAGTCCTCAGAATAGCACGGATGGCCGTGCGCCATAAATGGCGGTTGGCGGCGGCCTATACGTGCATGTTCGGTGCCACGGTCGCCTTTCTGCTCGTACCGAGATACGTCGGGAAGGCCATAGACGAGATCGCCGAGGTCTACAGCAACGGCGACATCTCCGAGAGCGCGATCCTGAAGATCGTGCTCGTCATCCTGGGCCTGATGACTGTTCGAGGCGTGCTGTCCTTCGGCCAGAACTACCTGGGAGAGGCCCTTTCACAGGTAGTTGCCCACGATCTCCGCAGCGCCTTCTACGACCACGTCCAGCACCAGAGCTTCGCCTTCCACGACCGGCACCACACCGGCAACCTGATGTCCAGGGCCATCACGGACGTGGAGGCCATCCGCATGTCCATCAACATGGGGCTGGTCCGGGCACCGTACTTCGCCGCGCTCTTCGTCGTGGTCGCCATCATTCTGGTCACTCTGGACTGGAGGCTGGGCCTGGCGAGCATCGGATTCATGCCGCTGGTCGCCCTCAACTCCGCTATGGTCAGGCTAAGAATGCGCAGGATCTGGCTTAGCATTCAGGAGAGGATGGCCGAGCTCAACACCATAACGCAGGAGAACCTGACGGGCGTCAGGGTCGTGAGGGCCTTCGCCTCCGAGAGCCATGAGGAGGCGAAGTTCGACGTCAAGAACCTCGAGACCGCGGGTGAGCTGATCAAGGCCGAGAGGCTCCGCGCCGCCAACATGACCTTCATGCTCTTCACCTTCATGGTCACTCTGGCCATCATCATGTGGTTCGGGGGATGGCTCGTCATAAACGAGCACCTGACATGGGGGGAGCTGGCCCAGTTCATCATCTACATGCAGATCCTGGCCATGCCGGTCCGTATGTTCGGGTGGCTGGTGAACTCCTATGCACGCGCGGCATCGGCCGGGCAGCGAGTGTTCGAGATCCTGGACGCGGTGTCCCCTGTACAGGAGGCGCGAAACGCCCAGGTGATGCCAGGGGCGAGAGGCCACGTCAGGTTCGAGAGCGTCGGCTTCAGCTACCGTGGCGGACTCCCGGTGCTCAGCGATATCAGCTTCGAGGCGGAACCCGGCAAGGTGGTCGCGCTGCTGGGGGCGCCCGGGAGCGGCAAGACGACTATCGTTAGCCTGGTCCCGCGTTTCTACGATGTCTCGTCGGGGCGGATCACAATAGACGGAATGGATGTGCGCGACGCGACCCTGACCTCCCTGCGCCGCAACATCGGCATCGTCCAGCAGGACGTGTTCTTGTTCAACACCAGTATCCGAGAGAACATAGCCTACGGCCGTGAAAACGCGCCGTTGGAGGAGATCGTCCAGGCCGCCAAGGTTGCCCAGCTCCACGACTTCATCGAGACCCTCGAACACGGCTATGACACGTTCATCGGCGAGCGTGGCTCGACCCTCTCAGGGGGCCAGCGCCAGCGTCTCGCCATCGCGCGCGCCGTGCTCCTGGACCCGTCCATACTCATCCTGGACGACTCCACCTCCAGCGTGGACGCCCAGACCGAGGAGCAGATCCGGCAGGCGATGGAGTCCGTGATGCGCGGGCGGACTACTTTTGTCATCGCCCACCGGCTCAATACGGTCCATAGGGCCGACCTGATACTGGTGCTCAAAGAGGGAGAGATAGTCGAGCGCGGCAACCACCAGGAGCTACTGGCCGAGGGCGGGCTCTACCGAGAGATCTACGAGCTCCAGCTACGTCCTCAGGAAGAGGTCCTTCGTGAGATCCAGGCTCCCGTGCTGGTACGAGGGGACAGCCCTTCATCATGATGGGCATGGACGGGCACGGCCCGTTTCACGGCGCCGACCGGGCCGAAGACGAGGAGACCTTCGGAAAGGTCTACGACCAGCGGGTCATCAGACGCATGATCCCATTCATCCTCCCCTTCCGGCACCTGCTCGGACTGGCCACCGTGGCGATGCTGGTGTACGTCGCCACCCTTTCGTCCGTTCCGTGGATAATAAAGCTGGGGATCGACCGCTACATCCTCAACGACGATTTCTCCGGACTCACATGGCTTTTCGGGGTGTTCGTGGTCATCGCCCTGATAAACTGGGGGGCCGGCTACGCCCAGGACATTATCATGGCGAGGATCGGACAGGGGCTTCTGTACGGCCTGCGCCGTCAGCTCTTCTCCCATCTCCAGAGGCTGTCCGTCTCCTTCTACGACAAGACCGAGGTGGGACGTCTCATGTCGCGGATCCACGGCGACGTAGGCCAGCTCCAGGAGTTCGGCTCTCTGATGGTGATGACGCTGGGGGAGATGCTCAGCCTGGTAGGTATCGTTGCCTTCCTGCTGATCATCAACGTCAAACTGGCGCTGATTACGATGGCCGTGGTCCCCCTGCTGGGGATCATCATGGCCGTCTGGCAGCCGCTGGCCAGAAAGCAGTACCTGAGGGCCCGCCGCGCGGCGTCCGTCGTCAACGGGGCGCTGAACGAGAACATAACCGGAGTCCGGGTCGTCCAGGCCATGAACCGCCAGGAGCGCAACCTGGAGCTCTTCGACAATAAGAGTCGCTACCTCCTGGGAACCACCATGACCGCGAGCCGGCTTTCCTCGGGCCTTCTGCCGCCGGTGGACATCCTTACGGCGGTGGCCATCGGCCTCGCCATCTTCTTCGGCTCCCGCCTGTTCGGCGAGGACCTGGAGATCGGAGCGCTGATCGCGTTCGTCATGTACATCCAGCGCTTCTTCGATCCAATCCGTAACCTCACCATGTCCTATACCCAGCTCCAACGGGCGATGGCGTCGGGAATCCGCATCTTCGACCTGCTCGACGCCGAGCCCGACCTGCGCGACGCCGCGGACGCCAGACCAATCCCCCGGCTCAAGGGCGAGATCGAGTTCCAGGACGTCAGCTTCAGCTACGTTCCCGGCGATGACGTGCTCAAGAAGGTCTCACTGCACGTCAACCCGGGAGAAACGGTGGCCATCGTCGGACCGACGGGTGCGGGCAAGACGACGCTGGTGTCGCTCCTGTCGCGCTTCTACGAGGTGCCGCGAGGCCGCGGCGCGATTCTCGTAGACGGCCAGGATATACGCGACGTTACGCGCCACTCGCTGGTCAGCCAGATGAGCATGGTCCTCCAGGAGCCTTTCCTCTTCTCGGACACCGTCAGGGAGAACATCAAGTACAACCACACTCAGGTCACCGATGAGCAGATGATCGAGGCGGCCAAGGCCGTGGGCGCCCACGACTTCATCATCCGTCTGGAGGACGGGTACGACACAGTGCTGGAGGAGCGCGGCGTCAACTTGAGCGTGGGCCAGCGCCAGCTCATCAGCTTCGCCAGGGCCATCGTCGCCGACCCTCGCATCCTCATACTGGACGAGGCGACGGCCAACGTAGACAGCTACACCGAGATGCTCATCCAGCGCGCGCTACTGCGACTGTTCAAAGGCAGGACCGCCATCGTCATCGCCCACCGCCTCTCCACCATCAGGGGCGCTGACAAGATCGTGGTCCTGAACCTCGGGCAAGTCGAAGAGGTCGGCAGCCACACCCAGCTTATGGCGCAGAACGGCCTCTACGCCCACCTGTACCAGATTAACTACGCCGCCATCGAGGCCCCGGTGAACGGGTCGGAAAACGGCCGGTAGTCGCCTCGGCCAGTAGCTACTCCGGTTCCGGCTGGTCCTCGGAAACGCCCTGCGCGAGGATCTCAGCCGCCCGAGCGCGAAGCGCCTCGTCGGGGCCGGACAACAGAGCCAGCAGCGCCGACCTCACCTCCGGGACATCGGCGACCGGGCCGAGGCACTCCACCGCGGCCATGCTGACCCGCGGGTCAGCGTCGGCCGACAGTGCCCGCACGAGGGCGCCGCGAGCGCGCTGATCACGCACGTACTCGCCCAGCTCCCAGACCGCTTGCACTCGGGCGGCCACACCTTCCTCCGCCGACTCTATCGTCGAGATCAAACCCGTGACCGCATCGCCTCCGCCATCGGGTCCCAAGCGACTGTCCGTCCGCAGTATGGTTAAAGCGATGGAGGCGAACACGCCACCACGATCGGGCAACAGCGCGTCCACATCAGACTCCAGGGCGGTCCCAACCCTTGCCAGAAACCCCGGCTGAAGCTCCTCCGGACCCAGAAGGCCATGTTCCATCAACGCCAGGTAGACGACGGGCACGTCTACGCGCGCCGAGACTTCCGCAAGGCTGAGGCCGTGGGAATGTCTGAGCTGCCGAAATAGCCTGCCAACGCGCTCTATCGCCTCGGTTTCGGAAGAAGACAGGCGTGCGAGATCGGCGGACCTGGCGCGCGCTTCATTCCGGAATGCCTGGAATGCGGCGGAGTCAGTATCCCAGTCACCGGGATCCCGGTCAGTCATCTCATTTCCCTCGCGATTCCCTCGCGGAAGGCCTCCAACTTCCTCCTGGCCGTCAGAATCCTGCTTCGGACCGCCTCAGCGCTCACTCCGAGCACGGAACCGATCTCCCCGCTTGTCATGTCGGTCAGTACAGTCATTTTGAATGCAGCCTGTTGCTCGGGCGTTAGCCCCACCCTGGACCACAGGCTTTCCATGTCCGGTCCGAACTCGCGCAACAGCTGCTGATACGACAGGCTCTCGACGGCCGCCTCCAGCGCGTCGATGGCCTGCGGATCGCTGGCGTCGAACTCCTCGGCGAGCTGCAGCACGTGCGAAAGTCTTCTCCGCCCCCTGCGGTGGTTGTCTATCGCCAGATTTCGAGCAACCGACTTCAGGAAGGTGTCCACGGAAGACTTGCGAGTATCGTACTTGCCCCTTTCTATCGCCGCGATCAGCCTGTAAACGGCCTCGCTGGCCATATCCTGCCAGTCCTCGTGACACAGGTCTCGTGCAAAGAGATTCTTATGCCAGCCGTAGGCGAGACTGTAAAGCCTTGTGAACTCTGCCTGCTCGAGGTCAACGCGTTTATTCGTAGCCTGCGAGTTGGACATCTCAGAGTCTAGTCCTCTGTGCCCCTCGTGGAGCTTCTACGTCCGAGTGGCACTGGGTGTTGCGATGGCTGGCGTGAGCGTCTCCGTGTTACCCGCGAGCGGGCGGCAGGTGAATGGGCGATTCCAATGGATGTTTGCCTTCACCAAAAAGGGTAACGTAGCACTGGCCCACTGAAAACACGTCTAACCCCCATATATATGCCGCTAATCATGTATCGCGGCCCTAAAGAGTGTCAAATCCCGATGTCCGACGCAAATTATCAGCCTGATTCGGCTATTTACGTGATATCACTCCCGATATTCGGACGAAAATGGTCAATTCTCCGACGGTTATCGTCGGCCGCGTCAAATAGTCGAATGACTTTCTGGGGTCTATTTTCTGCCGATCGCACCGACGTCTCCGGCCGGCCGCCCACCTCAGTCGAGATGGCCACTCTAGCGGGAGCTAAAGCCCCACGCCCCTCCGCCCAGGGCTCTGGTAAGATAAACGCCGAGGGTCAACCTTGGTGGAGCGAAAGATGACTGGCGTCCAGAGCTCGGGCTAAGACAGATCGACCTGGCCCGTGAAGGGCTCCCCAACCGGGAAGGGGTCATGACAGATACCATCTACACCATAGGCCATAGCAACCATACCTGGGAGAGCTTCGGCGCACTGCTCCGGGACCACGCCATCGAGATCCTGGTGGACACGCGGTCCAACCCGGTGTCCAGATTCGCCCCATTTTCGAACAGCCGTACACTTCCCGACCTGCTGGACCGCGAGGACATCGAGTACGTCTACCTGGGCGGGCCGCTGGGCGGCAAGCCTCTCGACGAATCCTTTTACGATGACAAGGGCAAGCCGGACTATCGCAGGATGCGGGCCGAAGAGACCTTCCAGGAGGCAGTCGACCAGGTGGCATCGATGGCGCGTCGCTCGAACGTGGTGTTGATGTGTTCGGAGGAGGACCCGTCACAGTGCCACCGGCTGCTCCTGCTGGGCCCCGCCCTCGAGGAGGAGAAGGGCTTCCAGATGCTACACATACGCGCCACCGGCGAGGCCGTCACCACCGGGCGCCTGGGCAACCTGCGAAAGCACCGCCAGCAGATCCAGGGCACGCTCCCCCTCTGAGGATGGCCTTGATGACCCTTTACACGATCGGCTTCACCGGTAAGACTGCGCAGGAGTTCTTCGAGGCGTTGCAGGGAACGCAGGCCAAGCACCTGCTGGACATTCGCCTCCGCAACAACTCCCAGCTCGCTGGATTTACCAAGAAGGGCAACATCGAGTACTTTACAGAACGGCTGACTCA
>JADFHV010000107.1 GCA_022566975.1 Chloroflexota bacterium | reverse complement strand
CGTCGCTCGCTCGACCAGCGCGAGGCCCCCATAGCCGAGCGCCATCGCTTCCGTCGCCGCCCACACTCGCCGCGACCGTTCCGTCAACGTCGGCCCAAGCGTTGATGCCGACCCCCTGGTCCGACAACAGGTCGCGGTAGGCGTAGCTGAACCTGATGGGACCGTCTCCTATCCTTACCTCGTCTTGCTCTGCCACGTCGGTCACCTCCTTGTGTCGTTGCCGTCGTTTTCTCGCGGTGCCGGCATTATATCGAGCCAGCGGCGGGCCGTAAATGGACGGTGGACAAAAGCGGCCTGCTGGCGCAAAATGGCGGGCGAGCAGCACAGAAGCATAGGCCGTCTGGAGGGGTCATGAGACTGGAAGGGAAGGTCAGCATTATCACCGGGGCGGCCCACGGAATGGGCGCCGAAGAGGCGCGCCTCTTCGCCCGCGAGGGGGCCAAGGTAGTCATAGCCGACGTCCTGGAGGCTGAGGGCAAGCAGGTGGAGGCGGAGATAGATGAGTCCGGCGGTGAGGCGCTATTCGTCGAGATGGACGTCACCAGCGAGGAAGACTGGCAGAGAACGGTGAAGACAACCGTGGCGCGTTTTGGAAAGCTCAACGTCCTGGTAAACAATGCAGGCATAAGCAGCAGCTCCTTCCTGGACCCGATGGACACGGAGGGCTGGCACCGCCTCATGGACGTGAACGCCACCAGCGTCTTTCTGGGGACGAAGCACGCCGTACCCGAGATGAAGAGGGCCGGAGGAGGCTCGATAGTCAACATCTCGTCGATAATGGGTCTGGTAGGAGGCCAGCAGGGGCACCCTGGCTACCACGCCTCCAAGGGGGCGGTGCGCCTCTTCACCAAGGCGACGGCGGTCCAGTACGGACCCGACGGCATCCGCGCCAACTCGGTCCATCCAGGCTTCATGCCGCCGATGAAATCGGCCAGTCCCGACCCGGAGCAGCGGGAGCAGCTCATCAGCCTCACCCCGCTCGGGAGAGCCGGTGAGACCATCGAGGTAGCCTATGGCGTGCTGTTCCTTGCCTCGGACGAGTCATCGTTCGTCACCGGCAGCGAGCTGGTCATCGACGGCGGGTACACCGCCAGGTAGACGGCACCGGCCGTGCTATAATTCGGCGTCATGCGACTACGCCTCCTGTGTCTAGCTATCGTGGTACTGGTCGGCACCCTGGTTGCGGCCTGTGGCGGCGACGGCGACGAACCGACGCCTACGTCTACGCCAGCGGCAGCCCCAGGGGCGACTCAACCTGCTCCCCAGGCGACTACGCCCACTGGCGTCCAGCCGGCCCAAAAGGCGACGCTACGGATCGGGGCCACCGACGCACCTCCCAGGGATGTGACCAAGATCCTGATCACCGTCAGCGAAATCCAGGTCCAGAGCTCTGGTAATGAGCCGTGGCTGACGGTGGTCTCCGGGCCCGTGGAATTCGACCTGGTCGCGATCCAGGGCGTGGAACAGGTATTAGGTGAGGCCGAGCTGGACCCCGGACGTTACGGCCAGATCAGACTTACGGTAGAACAGGCAGAGGTAACGGTCCAGGGCAACACGGTCAGCGCTCGCGTACCCAGCGACAAGCTGAAAATCGTCGGCGGCTTCGACCTGGTAGCCGGCCAGACCACGATTCTGACCCTCGACTTCGACGCAGAGAAGTCAGTAGTGATCGCCGGCACCCGGAACGTGCTGATTAAGCCGACGGTGAAGCTCCTGGTCAGAGCGGGCGACGAGGACCTGGCCTCGGCAACAGAGGTGGGCGAGACCGAGGCGGCCGAGGTAGGCACAACAAACGTGACAGCGGCGCCAGCGGCCATCGCCACTGGAAAGTCGACGGTGACCGTGGCCGAGCACCCTGACCTCGGGACCATTCTGGTCGATGGCGAGGGCTTCACGCTGTACCTATTGACACAGGACGAGCCCGGCGTATCTACCTGTACGGGCGGATGCGCAACGAGCTGGCCCCCTCTGATCGCGTCTGGAGATATCTCGGATCTGGCCGGCGCGGGCGTGACGCCGGAGCTGTTGACCACCGTCACCCGAGATGACGGCTCAACTCACGTCGTCTACAACGGTCACCCGCTCTACAACTTCGCCGCCGACAGGAACCCGGAGGATGCCAAGGGCCAGAAGGTCGGCGGCGTATGGTTCGTGGTCTCCCCGGCGGGTGACGCTATCACGGAGTAGGTAATATGGGTCGTTATGGTACGAGAAACGAGAGAGGGGGCCTTTGATGGCTGAGCACATAGCGTACTTCAACGGCGAGTGGGTGCCCAACGGTGAGGTCAAGATCGACCCCTTCGACAGGGGTTTCACTATGGGCGATGCCGTCTTCGACGTGGAGCGTACCTTCGACGGTAGGATCTTCAGGCTGAAGGAGCACCTGGACCGGCTGTACCGCTCGCTCCAGTACGTCCGCATCGACTGTGGGCTCAGCAAGGACGAGATGACAGAGATCACCGAGGAGCTGGTGCGGCGCAACGAGCCCATGCGTCAGCCCGGGCGCGACTACATGGTCCGCCAGGTGGTGACCCGTGGGACCCCGGCGACCGCCACCCAGGGCGGTGTCCTGGAGCCGTTGACTCCGACGGTGATCAACATGGTCTCGCCCATAGACCTGAGCGGATACGCGAACGGGTACGAGAAGGGCGCCTCTGTGGTGTTCCCATCGGTGCGCGGCTACTCCAGCTCGTCGCTGGACCCCAAAGCCAAGCACTACAGCCGTGGTAACTTCGTCCTGGCGCAACTCCAGACCGCCGACGTCGACCCCGACGCCCACCCTGTGCTCCTGGACCAGGACGGTGACATCGCCGAGAACGTAGGCGCCAACTTCTTCGTAGTCACGGACGGGGTTATCAGGACTCCCGGAGACTCGAACATCCTGCAGGGCATCTCCCGGATGGTCGTCTTCGAGCTTGCAGACCAGCTAGGCATCCCGATAGTCGAGGAGGCCCTGCAGCCCTACGACGCCTATACCGCGGACGAGACCTTCCTGGCCAACAGCCTCTACCAGCTCCTGCCTGTAGGGACCGTGGACGGCCGCCAGATCGGCGACGAGGTCCCGGGGCCGATCAGCATGCAGCTCCTGGCCGCCTGGAGCGAGATGGTCGGCGTCGACATCGTGGGGCAGGCCCTCCAGCAAGCGGGGCGGTAGGTCACCCTCACCCTGGTGCTGTATCACGGATGATTTGCTCAATGTCATTCTGAACGGTAGTGAAGAATCTGGAGGGGTTGGGGCGTTGCACGACCTACCGTCAATAGGCCCCCACACCAGATTCTTCGTCGCTCCGCTCCTCAGAATAACAGCGTCGATCAATCGCTAAGAGCCTTAATAAGAGATGTGACAAGGCACTGGCCCTCTCCCATCAAAGGGAGAGGGGATCGAGTCCCGGGTCCGCGCCCGTTAGGGTCGAGCAAGTCCTGCCTCCCGTTGCGGGAGGGAGTCTACTCCCACTCGAAGACGACTTTGCCGGTCTTTCCCTCGTCGAAGAGCCGATACGCCTCTACGGCCTGGTCGAGCGGGAACCGATGAGTGATAAGCTCGCTGATCGGCACGTCGCGCCGCACGACGAACTCCGCCACCTCAGCAAGCCCGCCGAGGCTGAATGTCCAGGACCCGTAGACGGTGAGCTGCTTGTGGATGATCTGGCGGCTGACATCGAAGGAGGTCTGGCCGCCCTCGCCTACCAGGCAGACCCTACCCCAGTTCCTGACACTGTCCATCGCGTCGTTGCGGACGTGGGGTATGCCGGTGGCGTCCAGCGCGGCATCTGCACCCTCGCCCCCCGTTAGCTCAAGGACTGCCTCGACCGTACCATCTTTGCTCGCGTCTATGGTCACATCGGCGCCCAGCTTTCTGGCCAGCTCCAGACGCTCCGCGATTACGTCAACGGCGATCACCCTCGCGCCCAGCGCCGCGGCGAACATGGTGGCGCTCAGCCCTACGGGCCCCTGGCCGACGATGGCGATCGTATCGACCCCTGTGATACCCAGGCGCTTCACGGCGTGGAAGGCCGTTCCCGTGCCACAGGCGCAGGCGGCGCCGTCGGCGAAGGAGAGGCTCTCCGGCAAAGCGACGCACGTGGAGGCAGGCGCCAGCATGAAGTCCTCGTGGCCACCGTCCTTTGTGGCGCCATATACCTCGTGATGGACACTGCACATCTGTGTGTAGCCGACGCGGCACATGGAGCACCGGCCGCAGCCGGTGTAGTGGTGCATCATCACCCGGTCTCCAACGCCGACGTCCGTTACTCCGGGGCCGATCTCGGATATCACGCCACACGGCTCGTGGCCGGCCACTCTGAGGCTGGCCCGGTTCTCCTTGAGCGGACGATATTGATGCAGGTCGCTGCCGCACAGGCCGGACGCCTTCATGGCGATGACCACCTCGCCCGGGCCGGGCGCAGGCTCCGGTAGCTCCCTGATCTCCAGCTCTCTGTTCCCGAGGAAAACGATGCTCTTCATAACATTCCCCGTCCAGCACACGGCCTATTTTGACGCCTATGCTACAATTCGCTCGGTCTCCCATCAAGGCCTTGAAGGCACGGAGGTCGCATGCGACCGATAGCCGAGATCGCCGAATCCCTGGGTCTGGACCGCCAGGCCATAGTCCCCTACGGCCACTACAAAGCCAAAGTCCCGCTGGAAGCGATTCGGACGGACGGCCATCGAGGAAAGCTTGTCCTGGTGACGGCGATGACGCCGACCAGGGCCGGCGAGGGCAAGACCACCACGACCATCGGTCTCACCCAAGGGCTTGGACGCCTGGGCCATCGTGCGGCGGCGACCATACGGGAGCCGTCCCTCGGCCCCATCTTTGGTATCAAGGGGGGCGGCACCGGCGGTGACAGGTCTCGCGCCGAGCCCGAGGACGAGATCAACATACACCTGACTGGAGACGCCCACGCCGTGGGCTCGGCCCACAACCTGCTGGCCGCACTGACGGACAACGCGGCCCAGCGGGGACAGGTCCCCGGCCTCGACCCCAGCGGCATAACCTGGCGCCGCGTCACCGACGTCGAGGACCGTGCGCTCCGAACCATTGTGACGGGCATCGGCGGCTCCGCCAACGGGCCCGTGCGCGAGTCCGGCTTCGACATCGTCACCGCCTCCGAGATCATGGCCGTCCTGGCCCTGTCGTCGGACCTTGCCAACCTGAGGACTCGACTGAGCAAGATGATCGTCGGGTTCACGGGGGACGGCGCTCCCGTCACGGCCGACGACGTGGGTGCGGTCGGCTCGATGATGTCGCTGCTGCGCTACGCCATCCAGCCCAACCTGGTACAGACCACCGAAGGCCAGCCCGTCATAGTACACACGGGCCCCTTCGGCAATATCGCACACGGCTGCTCCTCCGTGGTGGCCGACCGTCTGGCCCTCGGCTACGCCGACTACGTGGTGACTGAGGCCGGGTTCGGCGCCGACCTGGGTTTCGAGAAGTTCATGCACATCAAGGCCCGTTTCAACGATCTGGAGCCTGACGCGGTCGTGATGGTCGCGACCGTCAAGGCCCTGAAGTCGCACGGCGGCGTACGGGTGCGGGAGCTGGAGTCACCCAACGAAGAGGCGGTTCAGAGGGGGATCGTCAACCTGGAGCACCTGATCGGCGTCGTTAAGGACTTCGGACTCCCCGTGGTGGTGGCGATGAACCGTTTCCCGTCGGACACCGACGGAGAGTTGGCCATCGTGAGGGAGCGAGCGGAGGCCGCCGGGGCCTACGCCGCCGTCGAGAGCAGGGTCTTCGCCGAAGGCGGCGCCGGCGGCGAGGAGCTGGCGCAAGCCGTCGTGAGGGCCGCGGACCACGGCGACGGAAAGGTCTCCTACCTCTATCCCGAGACGGCCGGCATCGAAGAGAAGGTCGACGCGCTGGCTACCAAGGTCTACGGCGCCGACGGGGTCCAGTGGAGCCCATCGGCACGAAGGCTGCTCAAGACCTACGAGGAGCTGGGGTGGGGCACCTTGCCTGTGTGCATGGCGAAGACCCACCTCTCCCTGTCTCACAACCCCAGGCTGAAGGGCCGGCCCAGCGGCTACACCTTCGAGGTCTCCGACGTCCGGGCCTCGCTCGGGGCCGGGTTCATCTACCCGATAGCCGGCAACATGATGACGTTGCCCGGCCTGCCCGGGGCGCCCCGAGCCCTCGACGTGGACGACAAGGGCAACGTCCTGGGGCTTTAGGGCTGTTTTACGTCCCTGAAAAGATCCTCCGGCGGCCCCGTTGACCTCGTTCCCTCGGTGGTTATATTTATTACATCCGAATTGTACTATACTATTAGAGTAATACCATGGCCAGCAAAGTAGGCCCGAAGGGCCAGATCGTCATACCAAAGAAGATTCGTGATGGCCTAGGCGTAGAGCCCGGATGGCTCGCGCTGTCACGGCTCGTTGACGACCACGTGGAGGTCTATTTCGTCCCGCCGGAGCACAACAAGACCCTGAAAGGCAGTCTAGCGAGCTACGTAAAGCGAAACGCCCCCGCCGGCGAACCGTGGGACGAGGCCCGACGGACCGCCTGGAGCACGGCGGCAGAAGAAAAGCTCGCCCCGGGAGACCGGACTCCTTGAGCGGCTTCGTGGACACGAGTATGGTAGTCCGCTACCTCACCGACGACCCACCCGAGCTGGCGGAGCAAGCGGCGCAGATCATCGATCGCCTCGACGACCTCGAGGTCACCGACGTTGTGCTGGCCGAGACAGGATATGTGCTGACATCGGTGTACCAGATACCCCGCGACATGGTGGTTGACCACCTGAT
This sequence comes from Chloroflexota bacterium, assembly GCA_022566975.1. The sequence goes on along the minus strand of JADFHV010000107.1, from coordinate 612 downwards.
GACCTTCGTTCAGAAGCGGAACATCTCTGTCTTCTCCCTGGACAAGGGACTTGTGCTACAGGCACTCATCCTGTGCCGACCGTCGGGACGAGTCTCCTTCGCGGACGCCATGGTCTGGGCGGCCGCACGGTCGGCCGGCAGCCGGGTCATTTACTCGCTTGACGAGCGGTTCCCACGGGACGGCGTGGAGGTCCGCACAGGCCCATAGGGCCGTCGGCTGGCTCCCGCGCTCGTCTCCCCCGCACCTGCTCGGAAGCCGCCGATTGCCCGGTCCTCCGGGAGCCCTTATAATCACACGACCCGACCTATGGCGTGAAAGATGGCCGAGTTCTTCAACGTGCTGGCGCCCGATGAGGCGTTGGTGGTCCTCAGGGAGCACCTCTCACCCCATGTCGAACTGGAGCTGAGCCCAACCTCCGATGCGCTGGGGCGAGTCGCCGCGGAACCCGTCCGCTCCCCGGAGGCCCTGCCGTCCTTCCCTCGCGCCCTCGCGCGACGGACGATGGACGGCTTCTCGGTGCGCGCCAGCGATACCTTCGGAGCCACCGAGGGGCTCCCGGCGTATCTAACCGTCGTCGGCGAGGTACCCATGGGCCGCGCCCCAGAGATAAC